>JAFYGD010000069.1 GCA_017543415.1 Eubacterium sp.
CAAAAACGGAAATAAGCTCCTCATAAACCGTTCGGTTTTCCGAGCAGGTATGCTGCTCCATATAGCCAAGGCGCGCATTTTTTGAGATAAAGCACGCGCCGGAATCCGGCTCATATTCGCCGGTAATGATTTTAAAAAGCGAGGTTTTGCCGGCTCCGTTAGCGCCGATTAAGCCGACCTTTTCTTTTTCCTTAATGTCAAAAGAAACGTCCTTAAAAAGCACGCTTTCGCCGAAGGAGAGTGTTAAGTTTTGAACGTCTAACACTGCCATTTTTTGTTCCTCTTAAAAATCAGTCAATATATTATAATATAAAATGGGTTGAAAGTGAAGAAAAAATTTGATAATATGAGGATAATAATATAAAAAGAGGAATAATTGTATGGAAATATTAAAGCTCAATCCCGTATTTAAAGACTACATCTGGGGCGGCAACAGGCTCAAAGACGATTTTGGCTTTGACACGGGCTTTGATAAAACGGCGGAGGGCTGGATGCTCGCCTGCCACAAGGACGGGATGAACACTGTTTGCGGCGGCAAATACGACGGTATGCGCCTTGACGAGGTAATTGAAAAGGAAGGGCTTGAAAAGCTCGGCGGCAAAAGCTGCCTTAAGTTCCCCTACTTCCCCGTTCTTATAAAGCTGATTGACGCGTTTGACAACCTTTCAATTCAGGTTCACCCCGACGACGAATACGCGCGCAGGGTTGAAAATGAATTCGGCAAAACGGAAATGTGGTACGTGCTTGACGCTGCCGACGGCGCAGAGCTGATTTACGGCTTTAAGGAAAAAATAAGTAAAGAGGAATTTAAAAACGCAATTAAAAACAACACCCTGCTTGACAGACTAAACAGGGTTAAGGTTAAAAAAGGAGACCTTTTCTTTATTGAAGCAGGCACCGTTCACGCAATAGGAAAGGGCGCGCTGATTGCGGAAATTCAACAGAATTCAAACTGCACCTACCGCGTTTACGATTACGGACGGCTCGGAGCAGACGGCAAGCCGCGCGAGCTGCACGTTGAAAAGGCTGTTGACGTTTCGGTATGCGAGCCGCCGAAATACGATATTAATCCGCTCGGTGACGAGGTTCGGCACGGCGGATATATCAGCCAGGCGCTTGCAAAATGCGATTTGTTCACGGTTGACAGATACAAGGTAAGCGAAAGCGCTTCGCTTAATGCAGACGAAAACAGCTTTAACCACATTCTTGTAATTGACGGCTGCGGCGAAATTGACGGCAAGGCTGCAAAAAAAGGCGATTCCTTCCTTGTTCCCGCAGGCTACGGCGAATACGTTTTAAGCGGAAATATTGAAGCGTTAATAACAAAAATTTAAAAGAATAAAAAACACTCCTTTTGCTAACAATAAGCGTAAAGGAGTGATTTTTTATGAAAATAGCTAACCGAGTTGCGCTGATACTTAACATAATCGGCGGTTTAAACTGGGGATTAATAGGTCTTTTTAAATTTGACCTTGTGGCATGGATTTTCGGCGGTCAGGACGCTGTTCTTGCAAGAATTATTTATGTACTTGTAGGTATTGCCGCCGCATGGTGCATTGCCCTGCTTTTCAGGCCGAGAGAGCTTAACGATTAAAAAATGCACCCGAAGGTGCATTTTTTATTTATACTTTTCTGCCTGGAGGTTGAACATATAGGCGTAAGCGCCGTTCATTTCCATAAGCTCCTTATGGGTTCCGCTTTCTGTAATCGTACCGTTTTCCATAACGTAAATTTTATCTGCATTTACCGTTGTTGAAAGGCGGTGGGAAATGAAAATTACGGTTTTGTTTTCTGCCGCCTCCATCATAGCCTGATTGAGATTATACTCTGCAATCGGGTCAAGGTTGGCGGAGGGCTCGTCAAGGATTGCATAAGGGCAGTTTTTGTAAAACGCTCTTGCAATTGCAACCTTCTGGCTTTCACCGCCGGAAAGCATTACGCCGTTTTTATCAAATTCACGCAGGAGCTCCGTATCGTTTTTCAGCTCCTTTGAAAAACCGCTGTGCTTTAGCGCTTCGCTTACCCTTTCATCATCGAAAGAAGCGTCAAGCGCAACGTTTTCACCAAGCGAACAGGCATAAAGCTGAAAGTCCTGGAACACCGCGGAAAAACGGTTGCGGTGGGATTCAAGCGTTGCAGCCTTAATGTTCTCCCCGTCAATATATATTCCGCCCTCGTCAGCGTCGTAAAGACGTAAAAGCAGATTGGTAAGTGTTGTTTTACCTGCGCCGTTATAACCTACAAGCGCAACCTTTTCATAAGGCTTGATGGTAAGATTAACGTTATTCAAAGTGGGCTTATCATTATTTGGATAAGTAAAGGAAAGGTTTTTAATAACAATTTCACCGGGCTTATCAGCTTTGGCTGCTTTTTCACCGTTTTCAACCTTACTTTCCGTTTTCAGGAAGGAACGGTACTTTTCAATCATTTTTGCACGCTCCGAAAAACGGGAAACCGCCCACACTGTCAGGAAGTTGATGCTCATTGC
>JAFYGD010000070.1 GCA_017543415.1 Eubacterium sp.
ATCAAACTCTTAAAACTTTGTATCATCACTTGTCATCTGACAAGTCACAATCGTTCAAAAGCCGACCGGTTCATTTCTTACCTGTCGTTCATTACTGTTTGTGCTTTTAAGCACCAGAGTTTCTTTCAACTCTTCAAAATCTCGGGTTCCTTTTCTTCGTTATTCTCTTTTTCAAGGTGCGTGCTGTCGGAACTCGTGAAAACCGCTATATTGCAAGGTTTACCGCGCTCCTTTTTGCGACAGCTTTGTAATAATACCAAATAAAAATCCAAATGTCAACACTTTTTTTGAAAAAATCAAAGACTTTTTGAACACCCTGCCGCGTGTTCCCTTTTTGGCTGTTTTTTAACAATAACAACATGTCGGTTAACAGGTGAACAGCGGTACCATATATATTGTTTTTAATATATTTTTGAGGTTATTACCTTTATATAGATATAAATTTCTTCGGAGCAAGCTCTTTTATCCTTGAAAAACCTCTTTTGACTTTTTCGTAGTTTATGTCAAAATCAAGCACATAAACGCCGCCGTCGTAAAAAGAAAAGATATTAGCATTGTCATATCCGAGCGAAGCGGTGTTGTAATACGCAACCGTCATTCCCGCGCAGGCAATCAAACACGCACATGTAATAATAAGCGTTATCTTTTTCATTTTTTCACTTCCCTGCTTTTACATATTTTTCATTCATAAGCTCGCCGAGTGCGTCTCCGAAAAGGCGGGCGGAATAGCAAGCCTCGTCAAGAGTATTTGCGTCAGTACCGATTTCAAGCAAAAACGAGTTGTGGGTTTCATACATATTATATTTACGCTGCGAAAACAAAATCGGGCGCATAAGACCTTTATATTTTGAAGCAAGCTTATTCTGTACCTGCAAATCAAAGCGCAGATTATACTCCCAGTCCGGAAAGTTTTTAACAAGCCCGTATTCACAGCCTGAAATGAGCATCATTTTTGCCGCTTTTTTACCGTTTACCTTTGCGGTCGGCTTAACCTTGGTTTTGTTTGAATATGTAATATCGTCACGGTGGAGGTCAATAGTAACCTCAATTGAAGGATACTCCTCAAGATACCTTTCAACAGAGGCGCGCGACTTATCATAGCTTGAGCTGTAATCCCTGTCGTGTATCTCCCTGTCATGTATAACAACAAAGCCCTTGGCCTCAAGGGCTCTGACAAGCTCGTCTCCGACGCGCACAACATTCCTTGAAGGACTGTCGGAGCGTGCGTCGGATTTTATATAATAACCCGTATCGAGCAGCGAATACGCCTCCGTTGTATGAGAATGATACACCAGAACAGCCGGCTTAGTCTTATCCCTGATTACCAAATCCGAGTCCTGCTCCAGCAGGCTCCTGATATCGGGAGTGTAAACCTCCGCCGGAATTTTACTCTGAATTTCTACACCGTTATAACTTATAACGGTTCCCCCGCCGAGATAAGGCTCCTCGCTTGTTTTGCCGAGCGCCTTCTTTTTATCGGCGGTTTTTTCTGCTTCGGTCATCAGCTTTTTAACATCCTTCGGCGTTGAGATTAAATCAATGCCGTCATCGCTATCCTTTGAACCTGCTTTGTTCATAACCTCCTCGCTAAGCTCAAACGGGGTGTTAGTAGTATTAACCCCGGCTTTCGGAATATAAGCGGAAATTTTTGACTTGGCGTTTTCCGCAAGATAATCGGGCGAGCCTAGAGACGCTATACATTTAACCGCAGGCTCGGGAACGGTTTTTGCAACCGAAAGCAGGTTAAAAAACACCCCGGCGCAGCCGAGAATTATTACCGAATTAAGGAAAATTATTAAAACCTGCTTTTTCATTACAACACCTATATATAATATATTTATTCTATTACATTATATATATGTTGTGGTTTTGGGGTTTATCCCACAAGTGCGTACAAATCTTTTGCGGACAGTCCTTTATGCAGACAGACGTTAATTCCCATACCTATAAGCTTTGCGCCATGTTCGCTGATACGGTCAATCTCACGCGGGGTTACGTAGGCGCCGCTGTCGCCCGAGGGCGAAAGCACGCTCGTGCTTACAACGGTAGGTATACCTATTGATATAACGGGGACCCCGACTGTTTTAAAAGAAATCTCGTGGCGGTGGTTGCCGACTCCCGAGCCGGGTGAAATTCCGCTGTCGGAAAACTGAACCGTTGTGCCGAGGCGCTCCATTGAGGTTGCTGCAAGCGCGTCAACCGTAATAATGCAGGAAGGCTTTATCTGCGCGGCTATTCCCCTGATAAGCTCCGCGGTTTCAATTCCCGTTTCGCCGAGAACTCCCGTACTGACCGAGGAAACGCAGAAAAGCCCTTCAAGCCCCGAGGTGCTGCGCAGCTCGTCGAGGATGTGGCGCGTTGAAAGAACATAGGAATTCGTTTTAGGTCCGAGCGAATCGGCGGTTATGTTTTTATTTCCGAGCCCCGCAACCAGCACGGAGCTGACGTTTTCAGGCAGGATTGAGCGCAGGACATTTGCAAAGGTGTCAAGCCTGCCGTCAAAAACGTCGGTATCATTTACAAAGGATTTTACCTCAAGGGTTACGTAATTCCCAACGGGTTTTCCGAGCGCCTTTGCGCCGTTTTCATCGGTAACCTTAACGGTTGTAATGCCGCCGCTCCGTTTTACCTCAACTCCCTCGAGCCTTGAAGCTTCCGCCCCCTCGTAGCTTTCAAGCGCAAGGTCAGTTCTGTTTTGCATATACATCACCAAAAATACAAAATACAATAAAAGTATACCCAAAAATAAAAAAATGCTTGCAATTTACAAAAAGTTATGATAATATATCAAGGCATATAAACCAAGTTGACCGTGTTAAGACTTGGAAAAGATACAAAGGCGTTCATTTTTCACTGTCACGAATGCCGTAAAACTCTACTAAGTTACTCAAAGGAGTGTAAAGAATGGCTAACATTAAGTCTGCTAAGAAAAGAGTTAAGGTTAACAGAACTAAGGCTGCTGCAAATAAGGCACGCAATTCCGCTCTTAAGACAGCTATTAAAAAGGCTAACGCTGCAATTGAAGCTAATGCAGATAATAAGGAAGAGGCAGTTAAGGCTGCTGTTAAGAAGATTGACCAGGCTGCAAGCCACAATCTTATCCACAAGAACTGCGCTTCAAGAAAAAAGAGCAACCTTGTTAACAAGCTCAACAAAGCGTAATTGAATTAATTAAGGCGTTCGGCTGAACGCCTTTTTTATTTTGTTACTTGACAATAACGGTTAATGATATATAATAGAATTAAGCAAAAAACGGAGGTAATATTTATGGATTTTAAAAAGATAGCTAAGATTATTGCCTGCATTGCCGCGCTTTGCGCAATTGCTGCAGCTGCATACTTTGCAATTAAAAAGCTCACCGCTAAGGACGAGCCCGAGTATTTTGACGATAACGATTTCTTCGAGTGCGATAATGAGCTTGAAATTATTGAGGTAGCAAACGAAGCACCTGCCGAGGAGCCCAAGGAAGAAAAAAAGCCTGCTCCGAAAAAGAAGGCTGCTCCGAAGAAAAAGGCTGAATAATACTTAAAACGGGCTATCCGAAAGGATAGCCTTATGTTTTTACGGGAGAAAAATATGTATAAATGCGGATTGGTTCTTGAAGGCGGAGGCTCAAGGGGAATTTACACCTCCGGAATACTTGACGCCTTTATTGAAAAGGGCGTTGAGTTCCCTTATGTAATAGGCGTTTCAATGGGCGCGTGCAACGCGGCGTCGTTCCTTGGTAAAAACTCACGCCGCCAGCACGACATAATTATTGACTATATAAACGATAAAAGGTATATGAGCTTTTCAAACCTTTTAAAAAAAGGAGAATACCTTGATTCGGACTGGCTTTTCGGCGAGCTTTCCTACGATATTTCGCCGCTTGACCAGGAGGAATTTGAAAAATCAAAAACGGTTTTATGCTGCGTTGTAACAAACGCAAAAACCGGCAAGCCCGAATACCTTTACCCAAAATCGCTAAGGGAGCGCGGCTGCGTTGAGGTAAGGGCAAGCTGTTCCCTTCCGCTTGCAACAAAGGGCGTTGAAATTGGAGGCGAGGTTTATTTTGACGGCGGCGTAAGCGATTCAATACCGCTTGAAAGAGCACTTGAGGACGGGTGCAAAAAAGCGGTTGTAATTCTTACCCAGCATAAGGGCTTTGTTAAAAAGCCGTATAACGAAAATGCGCTTAAGGCCATAAGGAAATATCCCCTTTTGCGCGAGGCGCTTGCTGACAGGCACAACCTTTACAATGCTCAGCTTGAATACGTTGATATGATAGTTCAGCAGGGCAGAGCCTTTGTAATTCAGCCGCCGACGGAGCTTGACTGCTCCACGCTTGAAAAAAGCACGGCAAAGCTTGAGGCAATTTACCGCCTTGCATACAGGCAGGGGCTTGAAATAGCCGAAAGCGTAAAAGAATACGTCAATTCATAGAATTTGTTTAAAAACCTTCTTCGGAAGGTTTTTATTTCTTGAACAAAAAGAGATACAGTGATATAATTGTATAATAAAACAAAAAGGAGTTTCTATTATGAAAAAAACATTGTCACTATTTTTATCACTGATTATGCTTGTTTCGGCTTTTGTTATGCCGGTCAGCTCACAGGCGGCAACCCCGAATATGCTGACAATCAGCGTTTCAGGTACAATTGTTGATACAATTGTAAAGCCTGCGATTGATGAGATTAACACGTACAGAACCGACTCAAGCTCAAGCCACAATTACGGCAAGCTTACGCTTGACAAAACGCTTACCGAACAGGCAAGAGTAAGGGTTACGGAAATAATGTTCAGAGGAAAGTACAATGACAGCATTGAAAGCCTTCCGGACGGAAACGATATTTACAGCCGCTTCCCCGAATACGGAGTAAACACTTACAGCACCTTCGGAACGCTTGCAACCGCTACTACCGACAAGCTTCAGATTTACCTTGACAGCTTTTTGAAGTATTCAAACGCTTCTGCGTTCAAGAGCGTCGGCGTTGCGGTATTTACCTGCAATGCAAAAACCTACTTTTACGCTCTTGCTTCAACCAAGGCTGCAACCCAGACCTTCAGCGATTTTACAAACAAGGCTTACAGCAGAAGCGTTAACGTTTCAACCGCATACGTTACCTACGGCAAGGTGGAATTCAAGGATATAAACAAGAAAGGCGCGTACGACCTTGTTTTCAGCGCTGAATTTGACGGACAGTGCTACGATTATTTCACCATTCCGAACAGCCAGATTAAGTATGCAAGCTCCGACTCTAAATATTTCAAGGTAAAGGGCACAAAGGGCTACGCCAAGTACAACGGCAAGTTCAAGATTTACGTAAAGGACACCTTTGGAAATGACATTTTCATCGGCGACAGCGAAACCTACGGCAACACAAGCATTCCCTCCTGGGCATATGACGCGCCGAAATCCAAGAAAAAGAAATCCGTTTTCTGTAAATGGTACACCTATTCAAACGTTGACGGCTACCAGATTCAGTACTCATTAAAGAGTAATATGAAAAAGGCAAAAACCGTTACCGTAAAGGGCCGTAACAAGGCAACAAAAACCATTAAAAAGCTTAAGTCCAAGAAGAGATACTATTTCAAAATAAGAGCCTATATTAACCAGGGCGACGGCGAAAAGCAGTACACCCAGTGGAGCAAAAAAGCAAAGATTAAGGTTAAATAATCAGGCAAAAAAATAAGGCGGCTGAGTTTTTACTCAGCCGCTTTTTTATTTACTTTTTACTTACCGATTTTGCGGGAATAAAGCTGCCGTCAGCCTTTTCAAAGGTGATTTCAACGGTGTCGCCCTTCTTAAGAAGGAGAACCTCCATAGCGTCGGTAACCTTAATGTAATAATACTTTCCGTCAACCTGAAGGTAATAAACGGTGTTGCCGTCG
>JAFYGD010000071.1 GCA_017543415.1 Eubacterium sp.
ACCGTCGCCGCCGTATTTAATAACCTGTTCAGCTCCGTCAGCCGAAAAAATATTGCCAAGCACCTTAACGCCTGACCGTACTTTGTTTTTATGCGACGGCAGGACCGGCGCTTTTTTTGTTTTTTCTTGCGAAGTGCTGACAGTACCCGAGCAACCGTCAACAAAAAGCATTTCACCCTCCGTTATTCTTTGGGTTGCTTTTTTTACCGAAAAAACCGCAGGCAGTTCCATTGACCTTGCAAGCAGCGCGCTGTGGCTTAAAACGCTCCCGTTTTCGCTGACAACTGCTGCGGCTCCGCTCTTTTTCAGCTTTATTACAAGCGATGGCGTAATCTCTTTTACAACAGCCACCGAGCCCGTATAATCCGTTTCTTTCAGGATTTCAAGCAGCCTTGCTTTTATGTCCGTTATATCCGCCGCCCTGCTTTTCAGCACTGTGTCATCCGAATAATAAAACCTTCCGTAAAGCTCGTTCAAAACTTCTTGAGCAGCCTGAAAAGCAGTTCTTCCCGCGTCTATTTTTTCATTTACTTCAAATAAAAAAACAGGGTCAAAAAGCAGCATAATATGGCACTCAAAGATTTCCGCTTCCCTCTTTTCATTTATACCTTTTATAAGGCTGTTTGTTTTTTCGGCAAAGCTATTTATTGCTTTTTTCAGTTTTTCCTTTTCATCGCACAAAACCGTTGCTCTTCCGAACGCAGTTCCTTTTGATACTCCCTCGCCCTTCAGCAGCATTTTTCACCGAACCCCGTTTCAATTAGCCTTTGCGCCTGTTCCATAGCCGATTTTTCATTTTCCCCTTCTATTTCAAGCGTAATAATATCGCCGCATTTTATTCCTCCGGACATAATGTCAATAAGGCTGTTGCCGTTTAATCTTCTGCCGTCAAAGGCGGTTATTACGCAGCTGCAGCCCTTAACGCTGTTTACAAGCTCGGCTGCTGCGCGCATATGCATTCCCGTTTTATTTATTATTTCAAAGCTTTTAATTATCATATTACTGTTATAAGCAAAAAAATGCAGTTTATAAAACTGCACTTAACATTTCATCTATTTTTTCTTTTTCTGCAAGCAGGGGCGAAAAAGCAGTTGCCGCCCCGCAGGCGTTTCCGAGCTTCAGCGCATATTCAAAGCTGCCCGTTTTAATATAGCCTGCAATAAAGCCTGCAACCATACTGTCTCCGCTGCCGACACTGTTAATAAGCTCTCCCGTTACCGCTCCGATTTTTGAAACGCTGCCGTTTTCGTCAACAAGCAGCGCGCCCTTTTCCGCACGTGAAACAAGAACGTTTCCTGCGCCGTCAGCCTGAAGCAGCCTTGCGTATTTTTCAATCTCCTCATCGGTTTCGGCGTCAGCTTTGAACAGCTCGCCGAGCTCAAGATGATTTGGCTTTATCAAAAACGGTTTGTATTTAAGAACGCTTTTAAGCAGGCCTCCCGAAGCGTCAACAACAAAGTTTACGCCCCTTCCTTCAAGGTGGCTTAAAATTATTTCATAAGCGTTTTGAGGTGCGTTTTCGGGCAAAGCGCCTGCAATAACAACAAAGTCGCCCGCCTTAACGCAGTTTAGCTTTTCAAGCAGTCTTTCAATATCCGCTTCCTTTATCTGCGGACCGTCTGCGTTTATATCAAGCTCCTTTTCAGCCCTGATTTTTACGTTTATTCTTGTATTTCCGTTTTCAAGATAAACAAAATCGCAACTGATACCGTCAGATATAAGCATTTTTTCAAGCTGCTTTCCCGTAAAGCCCGCAAGAAAACCGAGCGCCTTGTTTTCAATACCCAGACGGCTGAGGATAACGGAAACATTAATTCCCTTGCCCCCGTAAGAAATCGTTTCGCCCTTTGAACGGTTGATATTATCAAAGCTGAGCGCACCCGTTTTCATAACATAATCAAGCGCGGGATTCAGAGTTAAGGTATATACCATTTCAGCACCTTCCATTGCGTTTTCTTCGGTAATTATAGCATAATAATTAAAAAATGTATATAATTTAAAAATTAATTGACTTATACCGTTATAATAGGTTAAACTGAAGCTGAATAAACAGCAAAGGAGAAAAGCTATGAAAATAACCTTTATGGGTGCGGGAAGCACAGTTTTTGCAAGGAACGTTATTGGCGACTGTATGTGTACTCCGGCACTGCGTGACAGCATATTTGCCCTTTATGACATTGACGCTCAAAGGCTTGAGGAAAGCCGTACAATTTTAGAGGCAATGCGAAAAGCAAAGGGCGGCTACGGCAAAATTGAATGTTACACGGGCGTTGAAAACAGAAAAGCCGCCCTTAAGGGAGCTGACTTTGTTGTTAACGCAATTCAGGTTGGCCTTTACGACCCCTGTACAATAATTGACTTTGAGGTGCCTAAAAAGTACGGACTTCGCCAGACTATTGCGGACACGCTCGGCATAGGCGGAATTATGCGCGCGCTGCGTACAATTCCCGTTTTAAAGGACTTTGCCGACGATATGGAGGAGGTCTGCCCCGACGCACTGTTTTTAAACTATGTAAACCCGATGGCTATGCTTACGGGATATATGCTGCGTTACACTCCTATAAAGACAGTTGGACTTTGCCACAGCGTTCAGGGCTGTACAAAGGACCTGCTTACCCAGCTTGGAATGGAGGATAAGCTTGAGGGAAGGAAGGAGCTTATTGCAGGCATTAACCATATGGCGTGGCTGCTTGAAATTAAGGATAAATACGGTAACGACCTTTATCCCGAAATAAAAAAACGAATTCCGGATTATATGGCTAAGCCCGACGCGGATAATAAAGTCAGAATGGAATACATTCAGAACTTTGGTTACTACGTTACCGAATCAAGCGAGCACAACGCCGAATATAATATGTTTTATATTAAGTCAAAATATCCTGAGCTTATTGAAAAATATAATATTCCGCTTGATGAATACCCTCGCCGCTGCATAAACCAGATTGAGGGCTGGAAAAAGGAATATGCCGAAATGCTTGAAAACGGCGTTAAGGAACACGAGCGCTCAATTGAATACGCCTCACGTATAATGGAAACAATAGTTACCTCAGGAACATATCAGATTGGCGGTAACGTTCTTAATACGGGACATCTTATAAGCAACCTGCCTGAGGAGGCATGCGTTGAGGTTCCCTGCCTTGTAAACGGTTACGGAATTAACCCGTGCAGTGTTGGCGCCCTCCCCGTTCAGTGCGCTGCGCTTAATATGACTAACATCAACGTTCAGCTTCTTACCATTGAAGCTGCGGTTACAAGGAAGAAGGAGCATATTTACCAGGCTGCAATGCTTGACCCCCATACGGGAAGCGAGCTTGATATTGACACTATCAAAAAGATGGTTGACGATTTAATTGAGGCTCACGGCGATTTCCTTCCTGAATATCATTAAAAAAAGCCCTGCGGCGGATATCCGCCGCAGGGTTTTTGTTATTAGCAATTAAGCTACGTCCTTGTGAGCTTCAGCAGCTCTTTCAAGAGCAAGCTTGAAGTCTCTTGTATCTGTAAATATTTCGTTGGTGTAAGGATTCTTCTTCTGTTCCTTAGCTCTCTTGATAATATTTGTGATAACAAGAATATTTACTGCGATTGCAAGAATTGCAACTACGCCCTGTGCCTTCGGGTTAGCATCGGCAGCGGTAAGAACAAGGTTCGGGTCCATTCTTCCGTCTGCGCCTGTTGCGAAGAGCTCGGGATTCCTGTAAATAACGGGAAGAGTTGTGAACTTTGAGTGGTTCTGGAAGCTCGGGAATACCTGAGCAAACATACACCAGAGTGCAAGGGTGTTAGCACGGTTCTGAATCCAGCCGCCCTTGTTCCAGAATGCGTTAGCAAACGTAGGAGCAAGAAGAAGTGCAACGCCGCAGTACCATGTATGAAGAGGAAGGTTAAGGTATGTATATTCAAAGTTCCAAACGTCATAAGCAAGGATGAACTGCCATGTCATATCGGGCCAGAGCATATCCTGCTGCTTGTTTTTGGATGAATAAATGCCGAACCAACCGGTCATACACATAATGTTAATAAGACCTGCAACACCGTTAAGGATGTTCCACCATCCGCCGTAAAGCCATACGCCTTCAGATGAATACCACCATCCGCCAACGCCAAGGCCGAGACCTGCGTCGTGAGCAGCCTTCATGCCCTTGAATGCAGATTCAAAGTCAGAAGCAACAGCAATAAGGATGTTGATACCTACGATAATGAACGGATAACATTTGAACCAATGGCTCTTACCAAGGCTTCCCCAGTGATACTTAAGAATCATGAAGCCTACGCAGCCGATGGTTGCAGCATAGAGTTTTGCATAGTGGAACCAGCCGTTCATCTGAACAACGGTCGGGTTATCCGCAGCAAAGGTTTTAGCGCCGATATTGATTACTACAAAGTAAACCGTAAGCGCTAACGGTAAAACAACAAAGCAGAAAATTCCGCCTGCTTTAGTGCGGCGTGCGATTTCATTCGCAACAACGAGTCCAACGAATACCAAGCACCAGCCAAGGAGCTGCCACAGTGATAAATCGCCGTAGATGTGGAATAACATATCTGTTTTCCTCCCCTTAAAATAATATTATTTTCAGGTTCTTTTAAAGAGCCATAAAGAACTTTTATGCCGCCTCAATCTCCTTTATCTGTACCTCGTTACCCTCAATAAGATAGGTGTTTTCCGACTTGCAGTAGGGACAGATTTTGGCGTATTTTACTGTTTCATACGTTTTTTGACAATCCTCGCAGTAGGTTACCGCTTTAATTGTTTCAATTTTAAGCTCGCTGCCTTCCATAAGCTCGCTTTTTTTGCACGCCCATTTCCAGCAGTCCTCAAGATATTCGGGAATTACCGTTGATACCTCGCCGACTTCAAGAACCACCTTTGAAACCTTTGTAAGCTTTTGCTCACCGGCAACCTCTTCGATTGTTTTAATAATATGAAACACTATACCGAGTTCGTGCATAAGGTATTATCCTTTTTTTGCACGGTTTGCTTTTTTAATTGCAAACTCTCTTTTTATTGTGTAAGGAAGAATAGCCTTGAGCTTATCCTCAGCCTTGTACATTGTTGAACATTCCGGACGGTCTCTGTAAAGATGAATTGCGTCAAATTCACACTTGGTTGTGCAGATGCCGCAGCCTACGCAGCGGTTCTGGTCAACGATTGTTGCGCCGCAGCCGAGGCAGCGGGCGGTTTCAACCTTAACCTGCTCTTCGGTAAGCATCTTGTAATCATCCTTGAAGCCCTTCGGGTCAACCTTTCTGGTAGCCTTGGGAACCTGACGGTGAGCGGTGTCATAGCCTTCAACCTTAATATCGTCCTTATCAAGCTCAACATAGTATCTTGGGTTACGTCCGATTGTAAGGGTTGAGCTGGGCTGAACAAAGCGGTGAATTGAAATTGCACCCTCTTTACCCATTGCGATTGCGTCAATAGCAAAGCGCGGACCTGTAAATGCGTCGCCGCCGACAAATACGTCGGGCTGCGCGGTCTGGAAGGTAAAGGTGTCAGCCTTGGCGGTCATATTTCTGTTGAGCTCAACTGTAGTGCCCTCAAGAAGTCCGCCCCATTCAATAGCCTGGCCGATTGAAAGAATAACGTTTTCACATTCAACGGTTACGGTGTCGTTTTCGTCATACTTCGGTGAGAAGCGATGTTCCTCATCAAATACGGAAATACACTTCTTAAATACGATAGCCTTAACTTTGCCGTTTTCATCCTTAACAATTTCCTTCGGACCCCAGCCGCAGTTAACACTTACGCCGTCCTCAAGAGCCTCTTCAACCTCGTCGTCTGAAGCGGGCATTTCCTCCCTGCTTTCAAGGCAGTACATTGAAACGTTTTCAGCGCCGCAGTGTACGCTTACTCTTGCAGCGTCTATAGCAACGTTACCGCCGCCTACGATTACAACGTTCTTGCCGATATCGTAAGCTTCCTTTTCAGCGGCAGCGTGGAGGAATTCAACAGCTGTAAGAACGCCGTCTGCGTCCTCACCGTCAACGCCTGCTTTACGTCCGCCCTGGGCGCCGATAGCCATATAGAAAGCTTTGTAGCCCTGTTCGCGGAGCTCGTCAAGGGTAATGTCCTTACCAACCTCAACGCCGCACTTGATTTCAACGCCCATAGCCTTTATAACGTCAATTTCAGCGTCAATAACCTCTTTTTCAAGCTTATAGTTCGGGATACCGTAGCGGAGCATACCGCCGGGTTCTTCATTCTTTTCAAAAACGGTTACGTTAAGATAACCCTTTTCGGCAAGGAAGAACGCGCAGGAAAGTCCTGCGGGACCGGCGCCGATAATTGCAACCTTTTCGGTAAAGCCGGGCTCACGGTCAAATACGCCGGGAACCGTAATCTTCGGTATAACCTTCTTGGGGATAAGACGGGTTTCGTTATCCATATCGCGGTGCGCAAGGAATTTCTTTACATCGTCTATAGCGATAGCCTCGTCAATAGTTCCTCTTGTGCAAGCCTCTTCACAGCGCTTGTTACAGATATGACCGCAAACTGCAGGGAACGGATTTTCCTTCTTGATAAGAGCAAGAGCGTCCTCATATCTTCCCTGAGCAGCAAGCTTAAGGTAGCCCTGAATTGCAATATGCGCGGGGCAGGCTGTCTTACAGGGAGCGGTACCGCTTTCATGAGTGTTGATACGGTTCTTATCTCTGTATTCCTCTTCCCACTTTTCGGGTCCCCATTTATTTGTATCGGGAAGCTCCTGCTTGGGATATGTAACCTCGCTGCCGTCCTTCTTGCAAAGCTTCTGTCCGAGCTTTAACGCACCTGCCGGGCAATGCTCAACGCAGCGGCCGCAGGCAACGCAGTTCTCTTTCTTAACGTCCGCAACGTAAGCGGAGCGCGACATATTGGGTGTATTAAATAACTGTGATGTACGAAGAGCGTAGCAAACGTTTACGTTACAGTTACAGATTGCGAAAATCTTATCTTCGCCGTCAATGTTTGTAATCTGGTGAACAAAGCCGTTTTCTTCGCCCT
>JAFYGD010000009.1 GCA_017543415.1 Eubacterium sp.
ACCAACGTATATTACGGCGGTTTGCCCAAACAGTTTGAAAGCATTTCAATCGGAAGCGGAAATATGATTTTGACGGACGATGCTTATATTTTCAGCAGCGGCGAGCGTCTTTTCAAAGTTACTTACGATTTTAACGGCGGAACGAAAGACGGCGCAGGGACTTACGTTTCATATCAGGTTGCATATGCTCCGAATATCTCTGTTGAAAACTTTATTGACTCGATGAGCGTAATTCCGCCTGAAGGTATGACGCTTGACGCTATTGAAGTAAACGGTTCAAGATACGAGCTCGGTACAGGCTATGTACTCAATCAAAACACAACGTATAAGTATTTGTGGAAGGAACACGACCATAAATATACTACAAAGATAGTAAAAGCGTCGCCCGACAGTCACGGCAGCATAACCGAAGAATGCTACTGCGGCGACGTTAAAAGCGAAAAAGAAATCTGTATGCCTGAAGAAATTGTTCTTTCAAATAGCGATTACACATATGACGGAAAAGCTAAAAAGCCGAAGGTAACGGTTAAAGACTTAAACGGTAAAACGATTTCCGCAAGCAACTATACCGTAACCTATGCAACGGGCAGAAAGAAAATCGGCAAATACAAGGTAACGGTTAAGTTCAAGGGCAAATACTATAAGGGTACAATGAAGAAAAGCTTCAGAATTAACCCTAAGGGAACGTCCATAACCAAACTCGTCAGCACAAAGAAAAATCAGTTTAAGGTAAGCTGGAAAAAACGCGCCAAAAACTGCTCGGGTTATCAGATTATTTACAGCACCAACCCGAAATTCGGAATATTCTACTCACCTTATCCGACAGTAAAGGGATATAAGAACACTTCAAAAGAAATTAAGAACATTCCCGAAAACGGAAAGTTTTACGTTAAGGTTCGTACTTATAAAGTAGTTAAAGGCAAAAGATATTACAGCAAATGGTCAAAGCCCAAAAGCGTAATAGTTAAATAATAATTTTAAGGAGTGGTAATTATGAAAAAATCTTTATCATTAATCCTGGCGTTAATAATGCTGTTGTCTGCCGTTCCATTCACGGCGTATGCCGATGATGCGACGGATTATTACAAAGACCAGTATTTTCAGGGACTTGCAGACCCGCTTTATACAAAGACTACGGAAAACTATGACGGCTATAAATTCACAGTCGGAACAAAGGCAACATGGGACTGCAAGCTTTACACACTTACCGCAAAGGTTACAAAAGTCAGCGGCAGCATTGCCACCTTTATCTTAACCTTCAACACAAAAATTCCGTACAAATACCTGCTGTCAGGCGCAACCTACGGTTATGAGGTTAAGGCATTTGCCAATACGCAGATTGGCTCATATTCATTCTATCCGAGCGATTCGCAGTCAAGTATGGCCTTTACTGTTGACACATCAAAGGTTGACAGCATAGGCTCCTCGGTTGCGGGCGGAATGCAGTTTGTCAAATTTGAGGTTTCAAAGTACGAACGCAACAACTATCTCCTTTACGGCGAGAATCCGTATTATAATGATATTGCCACCTTTGCAAGCAAGAGCAAGAGGCGCGATATCCAGGGAACTATGGAACAGTGGATTGACGACGAATGGGCGCTCGGCTACTACGTTACCCCCGACTATCATATCTACAAAAACAATTACAGAATCACAAAAAGCTCCATCACGCTCGGCACCTATGCTTTTGATAGCGTTCTTCAGTACAGAAAAAAGGGTGCAAGTAAATATACAGATAAAAATATTGCCCAGCACAAAAAGATGGCAATTTCCGGTCTTAAAGCCGGTACGACTTATCAGCTTTGGCCACTTTGCAAAATCTGGTTTGAAAGCCCGGAGCCTAAGGTTGAAGACGGTATCAGCCCTCAAAAGGGCTATACACTTGACCAGGCTGCAAGCCCGTTTTATCTTACAACCTCGCTTACTTCAAAGCCTCCCGTCAAGTCAGTAAAAATCAGTAATATCAAATACGGCAAAAAGACTATTCCGGCTCACTGGGAAGACCATGCAAACAGCGCAAGCGTATGGATTAAAGAGCAAAAACTTAACACGGCAAATTATAAAATTACCGTTAAGGTTAAAAAGGCTCCCAAAAAAGCCAAGGGACTGGTTATGACTATCGGCGGCTCTTCATAC
>JAFYGD010000072.1 GCA_017543415.1 Eubacterium sp.
ATTGTTAATATAGGGGACTTGAAACGAACTCCAAGAGCAGCGCAGTATGTGCTGCGATTGGGAGAAAGCTCCGGTGGAGCTTTCGATAGTTGAGAAGAAAGTCCCCTATGCTCCACCAAAAATGAAACAGTAACCGCAAGGTTGCTGTTTTGTTTTTATTCATAGGGGACTTGAAACGAACTCCAAGAGCAGCGCAGTATGTGCTGCGATTGGGAGAAAGCTCCGGTGGAGCTTTCGATAGTTGAGAAGAAAGTCCCCTATGCTCCACCAAGAATAAAGCAGTGACCTTTAGGTTGCTGCTTTATTGTTAATATAGGGGACTTGAAACTTGATTTATTTTACTGTATTATATTATCAACTAATCACACAGGGTCACAGATATGGCAAATAACTTAACTAAAAAGTTTATAGGCGATAAGGCATTTTACAAAAGGGTGCTTAAGGTTTCCGTACCGATAATGGTTCAAAGCGGTATCACCAACTTTGTTAATATGCTTGACAACATAATGGTTGGCAGAGTCGGAACCGAGCAGATGAGCGGAGTTGCAATATGCAATCAGCTTATTTTTGTTTTTTACCTTTGCATTTTCGGCGGACTTGCAGGCGCAGGTATATTTACCGCACAATATTACGGTTCAAAGGACAATGACGGAATACGCCACACCTTCCGCTACAAGCTTTGGATGGGTGGGATACTTGTTATTGGAGCAATAGTCATATTTTCCTTATTCGGTAACGAGCTTATATCCCTTTACCTTAAAGGAACGGATGACGGCGGCGACCTTGCCGCTGCGCTCAAATACGGAGGCAGCTATCTTAAAATAATGCTACTGGGTCTCCCTGCATTCACGGTTGTTCAGATTTACGCTAACACGCTAAGGGAATGCGGCGAAACGGTTGTTCCGATGAGGGCAGGTCTTGCAGCAGTTTTAGTAAACCTTACCTTTAACTACCTTCTTATTTACGGAAAGCTTGGTTTTCCTGAGCTTGGCGTAAACGGCGCTGCAATTGCAACCGTGCTTTCACGCTTTGTTGAAATGGCGGTAGTTGTTATATGGGCGCATACTCACAAGAATATATGCCCGTACTTAAAAGGCGTTTACAAAACCCTCCTTGTTCCGTTTAACCTTGTTAAAAGGTATTTTATTACAGGCTCTCCCCTTTTGGTAAACGAGGCATTATGGTCGGCAGGTATGGCAATGCTTGCACAGTGCTACTCACTGCGCGGTCTTAACGCGGTTGCAGCAATGAACATTTCAAACACGGTAAGCAATGTTTTTAACGTTGTTTTCTTTGCAATGGGAGATGCAATAGCAATAATTATAGGTCAGCACCTCGGCGCAAAGGACTTTGAAAAAGCAAAGGATGAGGACAATAAAATAATTGCGTTTTCGGTTTTCATTGCAACGCTTGTTGCCATTGCGATAGCAGGAATTTCACACGCGTTCCCTATGATATACAACACCACGCCTGAGGCAAAAAGGCTTGCAACCCAGTTTTTACTTGCACAGGCGTTATTCACACCGCAGATAGCGCTACTGCACACAACATATTTTACAATGCGCTCAGGCGGAAAAACGGTGATAACCTTCCTTTTTGACAGCGTATTCATGTGGGTTGTCAGCGTTCCGCTTGCGTTTGTTTTAAGCAGATTTACAGGGCTTTACGTTATTTGGATTTTTGCGTTCCTTCAGATTGCAGACTGGATTAAATGCATAATAGGAATTGTTCTTGTTAAAAAAGGTGTTTGGATGAATAACATAGTAAGCGAATAAAAAAACAGCCTTACAAAAAGGCTGTTTTTTGTTTTATTTAAGCGTTCCGAAAATGCCGCGGATAAGCTGTTTTCCAAGCTCCCTGCCAACTGTGTTTGCGGCGGAGCTTACCGTCTTTGAAACAGCAGAGGTTCGTCTTCTGCCGTAAGAGGTGCTGCGCTTTCTGTTGGCTAATTTTTCCTTTTCCCGCGCGAGCTTTTCCTTTTCCTTTTCAAGCTTTTCACGCTCTTTATCAAGAGCGGTTTTTTCTTTTTCCTTTTCAAGCTCCGCTCTTTCGGCTTCAAGCTGCGCCTGTGCTTCCTCTTCGGCTGCCTGCTGCTCCTGATACTTACTCATAAGCAGCTCATAGGCGCTTTCACGGTCAATTATCATTGAGTACTTTTCAGCAAGCGGGCTTGCAAGAATGCGCGCCTGAACGTCAACTGCATCCGCAATATTCATTGAGCTGCGCGGAGGAAGAATTCCTGCACGCTCAACAGCGGTGGGAACTCCCTTTTCATCAAGAACGGAAACAAGGGCTTCACCGACTGCAAGCTCCTGCAATACGGTTTCGGTATCAAAATTCGGGTTTGCGCGGAAGGATTTAGCGGCATACCTCAACGCCTTCTGCTCATTTGGAGTATAGGCGCGCAGCGCATGCTGAACGCGGTTGCCTATCTGGGCAAGCACGGATTCGGGTATATCGGCAGGGTTTTGAGAGATAAACCATACGGAAACGCCCTTTGAACGGATAAGCCTTATAACCTGCTCAACCTTTTCAAGCAGCGCCTTGGGAGCGTCGTTGAAAAGAAGATGAGCTTCGTCAAAGAAGAACGCAATTTTCGGCTTATCAATATCGCCTACCTCGGGAAGCATTTCATAAAGCTCGGAAAGCATCCAGAGAAGGAAGGTTGAATAAAGCAGCGGGTGCTGGAAAAGCTCCTGACATTCAAGGATATTCATAACTCCCCTGCCGTTTTCATCCCAGTCAAACCAATCCGCAATATCAAGCGCGGGCTCGCCGAAGAAGATATCTCCGCCGTCGTCTTCAAGGGTTAACAGCGCGCGCTGAATAGCGCCGAGCGACTGCGCACTTACGTTGCCGTAGGTTAGCTTGAAATCGTTGGCGTTATCGCCCACATACTGTACCATAAGGCGTAAATCCTTAAGGTCAAGAAGAAGCATACCCTTATCGTCAGCAATACGGAAAATTATTCTTAAAACACCGCTCTGAACCTCGTTGAGGCCTAAAAGGCGGGCTAAAAGCTCGGGTCCGATTTCCGAAATGGTGGTACGCACGGGGTGACCGTTTTTGGCATAAACGTCAAAGAAGCGGGTGGGATATGAGGTATAGGTAAAGTTTTCAATACCCATTGTTTCTATTGAACGAAGAATATGCTTATTTTCACAGCCCTCTTTACACATACCGGTTAAATCGCCCTTAATATCTGCCATAAAAACAGGTACGCCGAGGTCTGAAAAGGATTCGGCAATAACCTTAAGGGTTACGGTTTTACCCGTACCGGTTGCGCCGGCAATTAAGCCGTGGCGGTTTGCCATAGCAGGGTCAAGATACACGCGCTCATCGCCCGTAGCAAGCCAGATTTTACCGTTTTCGCTCATATACATAAAACTACCCTCTTTTTCATTTTCTTAATAAGATTTTACCATATAGTTTTTAACAATTCAACATTAAGCTTTACGTACTGTCCAGCTTTCGTCAAGTTCCGAAAGGGTGTCCGCGTTGCCGATGATACAAACCGAATTGCCGTCCTTCATTTTTTCAAACAAATCACAAAGTGAAAGCAAGTCCTCTTTTTTAAGCGTTAGCATCTGCGTTCTTATTCTTTGCTTATCCTCAAGAGTGTAGCCCATAAGGTAATTCATATCGGCTTCAATTCCCTGACGCGCGGAGCTTTTAAGACCTTCCGTTGCAGCGACTGAAGAAATAATGAATTTTTCAATTTCCTCCTCACTGCTGACAAACTGCTTTATATATTCCGCAGTATTTTTATAAACCTTAACGGAATTAAGCGGCGACGGGTCACGGTAGGAATGGAAGGTTACATTACCGGTAATTCCGCTTCTGAAGCCGCAGCCGTAGGCTCCGCCGTGGACACGGATTTCATTCCAGAGATAACCGAAGGTTAAAAGCTGGGAAGCAACGACAAGCTTGCCCTCAAACGGATGACCGTAGCGAAGAATATTTGCGCCGTAAGCTGCGTACGAAACGCCGGACGGAATTATAATTGCCTCTTTAACTGCTTTGTTTTCTTCAAGCTCAAGAGCAGAAAGCTTTATGTTTCCTTCGGGAAGCGACTCAACAAAGCTTTTCAGCCCGCTGTGGGCAGCAAAAGAGGTTTCGCTTACAGTAAGGCGTGAGGAGGTGAATACGGTTTTTGCGGCATTTTTCATAAATGAAACAAAGGAATCCGCTTTTTCCTCAAAATTATCGGCAAAGCTTCTTAAATATTCAAGGAATTCAAAGCCTTTGCAAAGCTCGTTCATTCTTGACGAAGCAGACGTTGCCGAAAGCGCGCGCCTTAAAGCGAAAATATGACCTGAACCGACAAGCGCCTGATAAAGATTTTCACTTGACTGAAGCACATTTTCCTTAATAATATCCTTACGGTCAAATACTGTTTGGGTTAAAATCTCGCCTACGAGCTCAAGGGCTGCCGTAAAATTGCTTTCAAGCACGCTGAAGTTTACGGTAAAGTAAGGCTTTGCAGTTAAAGGCTTATTCAAATCCGAATATGCATCAACAACAAAATCTAGGTTTCCGATTGTCTTTTTAATTTCCTTCTGAAGCTCGGCAGAACTGTGCTTTTCAGTAGGAAGTACCGAAAGCAAATCGGACATCAGCGATAAATTCATAAGGCTTTCAACGCCCTCATCGGCTACGTTGAAATACAGGCTGCAGTGAACTATTCCGTTAGTATCAAGCTTATGGAAAAGAAGCTTTGTTTTGCCGAAAGCCATTTCCTCTGTGTCAAGCCAGAGCGGCGTTTTTTCAACGTCCGAAAGTGAAAGCACGGGAAGCGTTGCGGCAGCCTCCGGTGAATCGGGCGTATCCTGCCAGCTTCTCATTTTATCGTAGGTTTCAAGTACTCTTTGCTTTTCCTCGTCGCTGAAAGAGTTATATTCCTTATTAACACGCTCCTCCTCGGCTTTTCTGTCCTCTTCCCCTTTTGTTTTTGACGGAAGCATAGTCAGGGTTAAGGTACCCGAAAAATCAAGCAGCTCTTTTATAATGTTTTCATAGTAATCGGTTTCAATACTGCTGCGCAAATCCTTTAAAACGTCTTCGTTTTCAAGGTAGAGCATAATATCCCCGCCGTAAAGCCAGGAATTGAGCGCTTCAATATTACGCATTAATCCCTTTGGCTCTTCCGCTTCACGAAGATTGAATTCATAGCGGTTAAGCTGTGCGGTAAGCTCTTCCTTATCAATTCCGTCAGTCAGAATTCTGTTAAGAACCGTTTTGTAAACCTCAATTAAATCCTCCTTACGGGAAGGCTCTGTATTTCTGAAAGCAAGGGAATAAAACGGCTGTGCAATACCGTCGGAAATATAAAAATCGACATCGCGCGCAAGTCCTTTTTCAAGCACCGCTCTTTTAAGCGGAGATTCATTGGAATCCGCAAGATAAGATGCGATAAGGTTGTAGGCGGCAATTCTCTTTTTATCCTTCCATGAAGCAAATATTTTTGAAACCGTAATATAGGTTTTATTCTCCTCGGTTTCATCTTCACCTATCTGATAGTATTCACTTACTTCGGTTTTTTCAATAGGCTTCTGAAAGGCAATATCATGGGGCTTATCGTTATACTCAAAGCCTGAAAGATAGCTTTCATCAATAAGCTTTAAAGTTCTTTCAAGCGGAACGGAGCCGTCAAGATAGATTTTTGCATTAGTCGGAGAATAAAACTCGCGGTGGGCTTTAATAAAGTTTTCATAGGTTAAATCGGGAATTGACTTTGGGTCTCCGCCGGATTCAAAGCCGTAAATACTGTCAGGGAAAAGGTACTTTAAGGTAATACGCTCTGAAAGCCCGTAAACCGAGCTTAAAGCGCCCTTCATTTCATTAAAAACAACCCCGTTATATGACGGCTTTCCGTCATTTACTTCATAATGCCAGCCCTCCTGACGGAAAATGCTTTCATTAGTATAAATGGCAGGCTTGAATACCGCGTCAAGGTAAACCGTTACGAGGTTGATAAAATCCTGCTCGTTACGGCTTGAAACGGGATACATCGTTTTATCGGGAAAGGTCATTGCGTTTAAAAAAGTATTCATTGAGCTTTTAAGCAGGTCAAGGAAGGGCTCCTTAACCGGAAAGTTTTCACTACCCGCAAGAACGGAATGCTCAAGGATATGAAAAACCCCCGTATCATCCCACGGAAGGGTTTTAAACGCAACGGAAAACAGCTTATTATCCTCATTGTTATCAAGGAAAGCAAGCTCCGTTCCCGTTTTGATATGGCGCATTTCGTAAAGAGTACCTTTAAGCTCTGCGCTTTCTCTTATTCTTTCAATTTTAAAATTGTGAATTACCTGATTAAGTTTCATTGCTACCTCACAAAAAAGTTATTAAAAATATTATACCACATTTATTAATTAAATCAATAAAAAAGCAGGGTGTTTACACCCTGCCGGATTAATTATTATTCGATTGTAAGGATATCGGAAAAGCCGGTAACCTCAAAGATTTCGCTTACAATATCGTTAACGTTGGTAACCTTCATTGCGCCCTGTGCATTCATAATTTTCTGCGCTGCAAGAAGAACACGAAGCCCTGCGGATGATATGTAATCAAGCTTTGAAAAATCAAAGATAAGCTCTGTTATGCCGTCAAGCTCTGTTTTAATAACGGCTTCAAGCTCGGGCGCGGTTGTTGTTTCAAGTCTTCCTTCAATATTTAATAAAAGAGAAGCGCCGTTTTGGGTTTTATTAATAGTCATAACTCATTCTCCTTGAATGTTTTTTATATAATTAATATAACAAATAGGTTATGTTTTGTCAATCAAAAAAGCTTATTTATTCCGTGATTATTACGGTAGTTTTATCAGGGTCAATTTTAGTTTTGTCAAGTATTAATTCGCCTACGGACCCGGCACGGATAATGCCGCCGGAAGGATTAAGAATACTGTCAATCCCCGAAGTAAGCTCAACATCAACGGTTGAATATTCAAAGGCAAGGTTGGTATTAACCGTTTTGCAGTTTACCATTTTCAGGTTTTCAATATAGCAAAGCCCCTGAAGACTTTCAACCGTACAGTTTACAAGGGTAAGGTTTTTTGAGTTCCAGCCAAGGTATTCGGCAAATATATAGCTGTCGTAAACAGTTACGTTTTCGCTGTTCCAGAAGGCGTCCTTTGTAATCAGCTCCGAATTACGTATTTCAACATTTTTTACGCCGTCAAAGGAATACTTACCGTCAAGCTTAAGGTTTTCAACAACAACGTTTTCGCTGTTCATCAGAAGGTAATCGCCCTTAGATTTAACGTTTTTAAGGCTGATATTTTTGCAGTGCCAAAGAGTTTCAACGCCGTTTGTAAATTCGGTATTTTCAATAACAACGCCGTTGCAGCGCCTGATATTTTTAGGAGAATCAAGGCGGCAGTTTTTAAGGGTAAGGTTATCGGTATACCACATACCAGCCCTTGAGCCTTCACCGAAAACGCAGTTATCAATAACGGCGTTTTTACAGTACCATACGGGATAACGCCAGATAAAATTGCAGTTTTCGGCAGCAATATTTTCACTTTCCTTAAACGGGGATTCGCCTATATCAAAGCTGCATGAAACAGCCTTAACCCCGCTTGACATAAACAAGGCGCGTTCTTCTTTAAAGTCTTTGTTTCTGATTTCTTTCATAGTTTTTCCTTCGTTTCAGAATATAATGGATTATACCATAATAATAAAAGATTTACAATAATAAATTGATATGATATATTTTAAATGAGGTGATAAAATGAAAATTATACCTATACCCAAAGACACGGCCTTCAGCGACAGATGCGTTGAAGTTAAGAAAACCGTTACCTATATTGACAGCAGCCTTGAAAAAGAGGAATACATACTTAAGATATGCGAAAACGGTACAATCAACATAAGCGCAGGGAGCGAAAGCGGCATATTCTACGCAAAGCAAACCATAAAACAGCTTAAAAAGGAATACGGCAGTTCGTTGCCCGTTTGCATTATACGCGACAAACCCGATTTTGAATACCGCGCGTTTATGCTTGACTGCGCAAGGCATATGTTCCCCGTTGACGAAATTAAAAAGCTTATTGACGCTATGGCGTTTTTAAAGCTGAACAAATTTCACTGGCACCTTACCGACGACCAGGGCTGGAGAATTGAAAGTGAAAAATATCCGAAGCTCAACACGGTTGCTGCGGTAAGAAAGCACAGCGATTTCGGCAAAAATTTTGAAGAGGGACCGTACGGCAGGGTTTACACTAAAAACGAGCTTACTCAAATAGTAAGCTACTGTAAAGAGCGGTTCATTGAGGTTATACCGGAATTTGACATACCCGGCCACACAAGCGCGCTGCTTGCTGCTTTTCCCGAGCTTGCCTGCGGTAACAAAGAGGTTGAGGTAAAAACTCATCAGGGTATTTTTAAAGACGTAATATGCCCTGCAAAAGAGGAAAGCATTGATACCGTTTTAAAAATATTTGACGAAATCTGCGAAATATTCCCGTCTGAATATATACACATTGGCGGCGACGAAACGCCTTCAAAACAATGGGAGAGCTGTCCCGAATGTCAGGCGCTTATGCAAAAGCTCGGTATCAAAGACTACCACGAATACCAGAACTTCTTTATGAATAAGGTAATAGCCCACCTTTCCGAAAAAGGAAAAACCTGCATCGTATGGAACGACGCGGCAAAGGGCAAAAACCTTGATAGCAGAGCCGTTATGCATTACTGGAAGGAAAACGACAAGGCAACGCTTTACTTTGCTAACGGCGGCGGAAAGCTGATACTTTCACCCTTCAGTTATTATTACACGGATTACGACTACGATATTACCCCGCTTAACCGCACGGTTTCATTTAACCCGATGCTTAAAGGGCTTAACAGCAAAGAGAGCATACTCGGACTTGAGGTACCGATTTGGACGGAATATATAAGCGATAACGAAAGGCTTGAAAAAATGCTGTTCCCGCGCGCTATAGCCGTTGCGCAGACCGCGTGGGGCGGTAACGTTGATTACCATCACTTTTTGATGAAATTCAATTCCTGCAAGGATATACTTGAGGAAATGGGAATTCAGCTCGGCGACGTCTGGCTCTGGAAAAATAAAAGAACGGCAATGCCCGTAGGCTGGCTAAAGTTTCTTAAAAGAAACTACAGCCTTGATTACATAAAAAATCAATTAAAATAAGGGTGCTTATGCACCCTTTTATTTATACTTATCAAGTATTTCCTGCGGGATTTCAGTACCGTGGAAGTAGGTTTTATAATCCTTTTCGGAAATAGGTCTTATTACCCTGCAGGGTGTACCGAAGGCAACAACGTTAGCAGGGATATCCTTTGTTACAACCGAGCCTGCGCCGATAACCGAATTATCACCGATAGTTACGCCGGGCATTACCATTACGCCCGTACCGAGCCAGACGTTATTGTCGATATGAACGGGCTGATTATACTGGAGCGCATAGCGCCTTAAATCGGGATTAATCGGGTGCGCCGCTGTAACTATAACGACATTCGGCGCGAACATAACGTTATCACCGATATAAATATGGGTATCATCTACAAGTGTAAGGTTGAAGTTTGAATAAAACATTTTGCCGACGTGAACGTGTGACGCACCGAAATTAGAATGAAACGGCGGTTCGACATAGCTGTTTTCGCCTATTTCGGCAAACATTTCAGTAAGCATTTTTTCACGAAGCTTTAACCCTTCAGGCGTTGCGGGCGTGTTGTTATACTGATTTACCTTTTCAATCTTGGCTTCCTGATATTCCACAAGCTCCGGTTCACCCGGGTCATATATTTCGCCCGAATGCATTTTTTCAAATATTTCCTTAAGACTCATAGTCAACTCCTTATGTATCTATCCTTCTTTGATGTTTTGCCGACCAAAACATATGAAACAATAAACATTACCGCAACAAAGCCGATAAAGCTGTAATTACCGATTTCACTGCTTACGGTTGCAAAATAATCGTACGTTCCGTGCAGCAATACGGGTAAAAGCAGCGCAAAAGCGCGGTAAATCTTTGATGCACCGTGTTTTCCAACACCTTCACTTCGCTTAGCAGCACCGTAGAACACGCCCATAAAAACGCCGAAGCACGCGTGGCCGGGGATTGCGGTTACCGCCCTTACAAGCGCGGTTGAAAAGCCGTAGCTTAAAACATAACTGATATTTTCCCACAGAGCAAAGCCAAGGGATACGAAAACGGCATAAACAACTCCGTCAAACTGACAGTTAAATTCATCACTTCGCCACGTCCTGCGCTTTAAAAAAATGTACTTTGAACTCTCCTCAGACAATGCCACAACAACAAAATAAAGAACAATATTATACAGATATGAGCTTGGGTCAATAACAAGGTCAAGCACATAGCTTAACACCTTTTCTTCAACAAGGGCAAGAAGCGAGGATAATATTCCTGCTGTTACAAGCTTTCTTAAAAAATATGGACTTTCCTTTTCAAGCCTGTCTGCACGGTAAACCTTAATCATAAGGAAAACCGCCGGAATAACCGCTGCAGCGATAAGGATAAAATTAAAAGATAAAATTGGTTTTAAAAGGTAGTAAAACATAAATCCTCCTACATTGTTACTCCGTCTTTAAACAGGGCTATATCGCGATAGCCGTTAATTTCATTTTTTGTTTTTTTGCCGGAAGCGGTTTCAATTACCAAGGATAAAAGCTTTTCGGCAGTTTCTTCAACTGTTTCACCGTCAAGAATACCGCCGCAGTTGAAATCAAGCCAGCCCCTTTTCTTTTCAAAAAGCGGGGTGTTTGAGGAAAGCTTAAGGGTAGGAACGGGCGCGCCGAGAGGAGTTCCCCTTCCCGTTGTAAACAGGATAATATGCGCTCCCGCGGCGGTTAAATCCGTTACCGATACCATATCGTTACCGGGTCCGTAAAGCAGGTTAAGACCGCTTTTATTACATTCTTCGGCAAAGCCGAGAACGTCGCACACGGGCGAGGTTCCGCCCTTCTGAACACAGCCGAGGGATTTTTCCTCAAGGGTTGTAATACCGCCCTCATGATTACCGGGAGACGGGTTTTCATAGCAGACCATACCGTAGCGGGAAAAATAATCCTTAAAGCCGTTAATCATTTTTACCTGCTTTTCAAACACCTCTTTACTGATACTGCGCGCCATAAGAATATTCTCCGCGCCGAACATTTCCGGTACCTCGGTAAGGATTGTTGAGGCGCCGCAGGAGGTAAGATTATCGTTGAACGCACCGCAGACTGCGTTTGCGGTAATACCCGAAAACGCATCCGAGCCGCCGCACTTGAAGCCGACCACAAGCTTATCTATGCCGACAGGTTCACGCGCGTCGTTTTTCATTACTGAAAGCAGCCCGTTTATAAGCTCTTTTCCCGTTTCAAGCTCGTCCTCACAGTTCTGGCAGACAAGAAGCTTAACACGCTCCTTATCATAATCCTTAAGGTAAGGAAGCAGCGTTTCAAAGCCCGAATTTTCACAGCCGAGCGAAATTATAAGCACGCCCCCCGCGTTGGGATGATTAATAAGCGCGGCAAGGGTTTTGCGTGTCAGCTCCTGGTCAGAGGACATCTGGCTGCATCCGTAAGGATGGGTAAAGGCATAAACGCCGTCGCAATCCTCATTACCGTCATAAAGTTTTTCAAGAAGCTCGGCGGTTTTATTAACGCAACCGACTGTAGGTATGAGCCACAACTCGTTTCTGACGCCGATTTTTCCGTTTTTGCGCTTATAGGCGTTAACGGTTATATCCTTTTTTTCCGGAGTATAAGCAACGGGCTTATCAAAAAAATATTCGGTAATTTCACTCAAATTGGTTTTCAGGTTATGCTCGTG
>JAFYGD010000073.1 GCA_017543415.1 Eubacterium sp.
CAGGGCGTTTTTCCGCTTATCTGCGGCGCGGTATCCCTTGCGGGTGCCGTAACCCTTTCACTTTATACAAATATATTTGTAAATGCAATAATGGTCGTTCTTATTGCGGGGCTGTTTACCCTTTACTGCCTCGGTATCAGCGGAAGCTTCAAACGTCCGCGCGGCAACTTCAAAATGCTGTTTGACCTTGCGGGCGCAGCCCTTCTTAATCCGCTTGAAAACCTTTCGGATGTTTTCGGTTCGGTTAAAGCAAGTACGAAAACGGGAAGCAAAAATCTTTCCGTTCTTATCGGCATGCTGCTTGCGCTTCCCGCGCTGTTTGTAATAATACCGCTTCTTATCAGCAGCGACGCGGCATTTGAAGGGCTTTGGAACAGTATAATTGAAAATATAGGCGTTTACCTTCTTGAGCTTGCCGCCGCCCTCGTTTTAACTCCGTTTGCCTTTTCCTATCTTTACGGTAAAAGAAAAAGGCTTAACGTAAAAGAAAACGGCGTTCATAAAGGAGTAAACCGTGTTTTCCCCGCAGCAGGCGCGGTGTCGTTCCTTTCGGTAATTTCACTTGTTTATGTTGTGTATCTGTTTTCACAGCTTGCCTATTTCTTCAGTGCGTTTAAGGGAATTCTTCCCGAAGGCTATAAGTATAATGCAAGCGTTTTTGCGCGCCGCGGTTTCTTTGAAATGTTTGCAATCGTTGCAATCAATATTGCGCTGATTTCCGTTATAAACGCCTTTACAAAAAGGAATAAAGGCAGGGTTTCGCCCGCATTAAAGGGAATATCTCTGTTTATATCCCTGTTTTCCGTTTTAATGCTTGCAATCGCTATGCAGAAAATGCGCCTTAATATTGCCACCTACGGCTATACGCGCAACCGTCTGCTCGTTTGGGTGTTTATGATAATGATGCTTTTTGTAATTGCGTTTTTCATTATTCATATCTTTGCGCCGAAGGTACCTTATATGCAGGCAATTATTGTGTTCTGCAGCGTGCTGTTTGTTGTGCTTTCCTTTGCGGATATAAATACAATGACCGCGGAGTACAATACCGCAGCATATCAGGACGGAAGGCTTAAAAGCGTAAATGTTGAATATCTTGCCGAACTCGGAGACGGCGTAGTTCCGTCCCTTGTAAAGCTTACAAGGAGCGATGATAAAAAGACCGCCGCAAAGGCTGAAATAGCAATTATAAAATTTGCCGCGGATACCAAATGTTTTGATTCCGATAAAGATAATAAGCTGATTTATCGCCCTGCGGATTTCCGCGCATATTCAAAAGCAAAGGCTGCTTCCTGTAAGGCAATAACAGATTATTTTAACAGCCTCGATAAAGACGCGCAGGCGGATTTCATCAGTAAATTCAGCCGCTTTAAAAACTATTATTTTGAATATGATAAGGATAAGGACATGTATGCCGACTGGGAATATGACGAAGGCTTTGAATATAATAAAGATACGTGCAGATACGAATATGTTAAAAATATAAGAGAATAAAAAAGCTCTTCAAATCGTATTTGAAAAGCAATGCAATATTTTTTCTGCCTTTAATTTTCGTTTAATTATCACGGTTTACCATTTAGCCAACCTCAAAAGAGGAATAATTAAACGGAGGTGGTTTAAATGAAACCATCAATTAAAAATACCATAATGATTGGTATGACAGTCGTACTTATCGGCACAAGCGCCGTTACGATAAGTTATGCAGGAGAAAGAAACGGCGCGCAGCCGCAGTTTTCGCAATCGCAGCAATTCAGGCAACCGCAAAGCGGCAACCCGTTTGACGGCTTCGGCAAAAACGGAAACGGTCAAAACGGCAAAAACTCGCAGCAACCGCAAATGCCCGATAATCAGCAGGGCAATAATTCGCAGCAACCGCCGCAGGCTCCGGACAGCTCAAAGGATAACGGCGGCAATCAGCAGCAAACGCCGGGCGATTCGCAGGAAAGCAGCGACAGCAAGCAAAAAGGCACATCCGCTTCTGATACCGAATTAAACATTATTCAAACCTCGGCGTCTGAAAGCGATACTCAAAGCATGGCAGATGTGAAAATGCAAGCCGATAATTTCAGACACGGCTTAAGGTTCAATTTCGTTTCGGGTATCTGCTATATGTTTGCGGCAGTACAGATTGCAATTATCCTTGCTATTCTTATTTATCTTATCATTTCAAAAATGAACAGAAAAAGCTTTAACGAGGTTATTGCAGGTATGAGAAATAAACAATAATAAAAATACCGCCGTTGGGACGCCCCTTTGGCGGTATTTTTTATTTGGCTTTTGCGTTACCTGTAAGGTAATCTATTTCAACTCCGGGCTGAACGTTGTAGCAAAAAACGTTAAAGCAAACGCCTTCGCCGCCGTCCTCAACGGAATAGCCCTCCATTTGAACGCCGCGCGCTACAAGCTCGTTTTTGAAAAATACCGGCGTAACCCTGTAAAGTACATGATTTCCTGTTTTATTTATGTAATCTGCAACCGTGTTTTCAAAAGGCAGCATACCGTCAACGTTGAGGTAACGCGTGCCCGTAATCAGATTGTTTTCGTTTGCGTTTTCTCCCGTCAGCTGAAAGCCTAAAAGATGGCAGCGGTTATAAAGTAATCCGCCCTCAATGAAATCAAATTCAATGCGCTGCCAGCCCGTAGGTTCTACTGCAGAAATATCGCCGCGCTCCTCCTTTGGCATCAGCTCGTTACCAAGGCATGCTTCACACTCTCTGCACCGTCCGTATCTGTCGGGAGTGCTGTAATGCTCGTAAGCTTTTGCCTTCAAATCGTTTTTTGTAAAACCGGGCGTGCCTTTGTTTATGTTTATGTAAGCCCTGCCGCTGTATTCGGGTATGTCCTTTTCCGTAATTTCTGCGTAGCGGTTAATTGTAATTCCGCCTTCAACTACGTGCGGGTTATCAACTGTTTTTAAACCGCTGCAGCCGCCCAGCATTATTACTGCTATAAGCGCAGCGGTTATTCTTAATGCTGTTCTTTTCATATTTATATAATACCATATTATAACATTTATATCAATTTGCGGTTTTCAATATCAAAAACTATTACCGCGCATCCCATAATCATTATCATGCTCAGCGCAACCCCTCCGCTTGAAAACTCATGAACGGGGGAGCTTATGTTGCTGAAAACCTCCGCGCTTTGCGGAAAAGCAAAAAGGCAAAGCTTTGTTATTATGAAGGAAAGTAAAGCCCCTGCCGTTCTGTAAATCAGAAATTCAACATATTTTACCTTCATTTTGTTTAAAAAACCGTAAAGCTGAAGGTGAATGCAAAGCCCGCCGAACGCCGTAAAAAATGAGCAGTAGGGGAGCGGCAGCCTTTCTTTACCGCATACCCCGCTTGTAATTTCAATCACAGGCATTAAAAACGAAGGGACGTTTAAAACTCCCCTGACCGAAGAAAAAAGAACTATATATGCGCTCATTGTAAGAAGCGCTTTAACGGATGCTTCAACGGAATCGGGCAGCGCTTTGGTGTTTTTCGGATAAATAAAGTCTGCGCTCGTTTGTATGTTCTGCTTTCTTCCCAATGAACCGAAAAGCATAATTATCAGCGCCGAAGCGGCGTTTGAAAAGAAAACAATCAACCCCGTTTTTGTACTGCCGTAGGTAACCGTGCCTACTGCCGTTATCAAAAACGCAAAGCCTCCGCAAAAATTAAAACGCATAAGCCTTTCGGCAGTTTTACCGTCAATCAGCCCCATATCAAAAAGTCTGTAAGTCAAAACCGTCCCCGTGGGATAACCGCCGATTAACCCGAAAAATACCGCCGCCGCAGTACAACGTGGAAGTCCGAAAAGCTTTTCAAATATCCGCCCGAAAAGCTTTTCAATTACAATGGCGCAGCGCGAATTGACAATCAGCGTGCAGATTATAAGCAAAGGCAAAAGTGAGGGGATAAATACCTCCTCGCAAAGTCTTATTCCCTCAAGCGCTCCTGCTTTTGCCGCCTTTGAAAAACAGCAGATTAAGGCAATTACCGAACAAAGTAAAAATGTCCATACTGTTTCATCCTTTTTCATACTAAATATCTATGCAAAAAAATAAACGGACTTGACGTCCGTTTATTCAAAAAGATTGTCAGCGTTATTTATAAGTCTGTCAACAGCGCCCTGACCGCATTTTTTAATAATAGCGTTAATGCCGTCCCCGTATTCCGGCGCTCTGCTGTCAAGGTTGTGACAGTCGGAACCGATAAGGTGAATTTTACCCTCGTCAAGCATTTTGAACAGCTTTTTCTTAACAAGCCACGGCGAATCCGCAAAGGAGCTTATATTTACCTGCGTAAGACACCCAGCCTCAATAAAGTTATCAAGCTTGTATTTGTCCGTCATTAAAGCCCTGTAACGCTCAATGTGGGCAAGAATGGGCTTTACCCCGTAATCGCAGTAAATGTTCACAAGCCTGTCAAAAACACTGTCGTCAAAATCGCTTGAAAAGCTGTACTCAATCAGCGCGTATCCCGTATCGCCTATGCATATGTCTTTTATGCTGCTGTTGTTAAAAACGTAGTCGCTGATATATATTTCCGCAGCGGGAACAAG
>JAFYGD010000074.1 GCA_017543415.1 Eubacterium sp.
AAACAATGTGCGCCAAAATCCCAAAGTCAACCCGCTCCTTAAGCGCGCCAAAGAAAATTGAGCTTTATCCCTACGGCTGCGCAAAGTTGAGAATGACCGAATTACCTCTTGCTGATAAATAAGGTTTGTGGTATTATAAAACAAGGAGTTGGTATGAAGTGAAAACTAAAGAATCTGTTTTACAGCCCCCCGAAAACGCGCTCCCCGCAGAGCAGCGTAAAAACGTTACAACGTTTGAGTACGTTTGCCTGATGCTTGTTATCGGGGCTGTTACGCTTTGCCCCGCTTCGGCGTTCGCGTTCAGCCAGGCGGATTTATTTGACTCTGTTGAGGAAGGATATGATATTAAGCTTGAAAACGATATTTATCTTTCACAGATTCTTGTAATTCCGTCAGGCAGCAATATAACTCTTGATTTAAGCAGCCATAAGCTTGATATGGGGCTTAAGTCATGTGTTGAAAACGGCAGCGTAATCAGGGTTGAAAAAGGCTCAACGCTTAAAAATGAGGATACCTCGGGCTATAACAGCGGTTTGATTACAGGCGGCATAGGCTTCCTTGCAGGTCTGGCGGTTACCGTACTGTCGTTGAATTCGGCAAGGAAGAAAAAAGAAGAAAGTAAAATAACGGTGTAGGAGGATTTATTATGGAAAAGACAGAAAACGTACGTAGATGGAGAATAATCTCATTACTGCTTGCTATTGCTTTAATTGCGGTAAGCACGGTTTTTACAGTAACGGTAAAATGCTGTAAAACGCCGCAGCTTCCCGCACAAACGGCCTCTGTGCTTGCTTCATGGAATGATGAAGCGCCGCTTAAAAGAGAGCTTACAGACTATGTTAAAGCCGTAACGGCAAAAGGTTCTGCTGATTTTATTCCGGTTGAGGACAGAATTGCCGTTTTTGACCTTGACGGTACTCTCGCCTGTGAAACGGATCCCTGTTATTTTGACCACTGTATTTATTATTACCGTGTTATGGAGGACCCGGATTATAAGGATAAGGCAAGCGATTTTGAAAAAGAGGTTGCCGCTGAAGTTAAGCAGTTTATGGATACAGGCGTGTCACCCGAAGATTTAATGGAGCGCCACGGCAAAGCGGTTGCTTCTGCTTTTGAAGGCTTAACCCCCGAAGAATTTGTTGATTATGCAGCGGAATTTGCAAAAACCCCGTCACCAGGATATAACGGTATGACAAGGGCAGAGGCTTTTTATAAGCCTATGCTTGAGGTTGTTGATTATCTTGAGGATAACGGCTTTACCGTTTATGTTGTAAGCGGAACGGACAGGTTCCTTGTAAGAGGACTTGTTAAAAACTCTCCGCTCAAATTACCTTTCAGTCAGATTATCGGCTCCGATGAATCTCTTGTTTCAACAGAGCAGGAGGAGGTTGACGGTCTCGGCGTTCAGTTTGATGAAAATGACCAGCTTGTACTCGGCGGAGATTTTCTCATTAAAAATCTTGATATGAATAAGGTATCCGTTATTCAGCAGGAAATCGGAAAGCAGCCCGTGCTGTCCTTCGGTAACAGCGGTACGGATTCAAGCATGGCGGAATATACCATAACCGACAACCGCTATCCCGCAAAGGCGTTTATGCTTTGCTGCGACGATACCGAGCGTGAAAACGGAAATCCCGAAAAAGCCGAAAAAATGAAGAAAAGCTGTGAAGAAAACGGCTGGACAGCTATTTCAATGAAAAATGACTGGAAAACCATTTACGGCGACGGCGTAACAAGGAAATAAAATATAAGCACCGATAAATTCTTCGGTGCTTTTGATTTATTAAGGAATTGACTTATGAATAAATGGAAGCTTTTTACGGCAAAGGAAATCAGACCCGCGGGCTGGATGTTAAATCAGCTTGAAATCCAGGCAAAGGGGCTCAGCGGAAATCTTCATAAGGTCTGGCCTGACGTCAGGGACAGCGCGTGGATAGGCGGCGAGCGTGAGGGCTGGGAAAGAGTTCCTTACTGGCTTGACGGCTTTATCCCGCTTGCTTATCTTCTTGAAGATGAAGAAATGATTGCCGTTGCAAAAAAGTATATTGATGCAATCCTGTCAAAGCAGGAGGAGGACGGCTGGATTTGCCCTTGCAAAAAATCGCAAAGGGCGGTATATGATACCTGGGCGTTACAGCTTATTACCAAAACCCTGACTGTTTATTACGAGTGCTCGGGCGACGAGCGTATTCCCGAAGTGATTTACAGAGTTCTTAAAAACTATTATGAGCTGCTGAAAAACGGCGAAATCAAGCTCTTTCACTGGGGCAAATTCAGGTGGTTTGAAACCTTTATAGCGCTGAATTTTCTTAAAGAAAAATATGACGAGGAGTGGCTCGGCGAGCTTGCCCGAATTCTCAAAGAGCAGGGCTACGACTATAACGAAGCCGTTGAGCTCTGGAAAACTCCGTTGCGTGTATGGCGCTATAAAACGCATATTGTTAACCTTGCAATGATGCTGAAAGCCGAAGCCGTTTCGTGCGATTTGCTTGGAGGGGAGTATACCGATACGGCTGAAAAATTCCGTAAAATCCTTGATGAGTTTAACGGAACCGTTTATGAAAGCTTTACGGGCGATGAATGCCTTTCGGGTGTTAGTCCCGTACAGGGAACGGAGCTCTGCGCTATAGTTGAGCAGATGTATTCCTATGAGCTGCTTTTTGCATATACGGGCGATAACAGGTGGGCGGAACGCCTTGAAGTGCTTGCTTTCAACGCCCTTCCCGCAACGCTCAGCGAGGATATGTGGGCTCATCAGTACGACCAGCTCAGCAACCAGATTGCCTGTGAAAAATTCTTTATGAAAACGCCCTTCGGCACCAACGGACCATCAGCGCATCTTTTCGGCCTTGAACCGAATTACGGCTGCTGTACCGCAAACTTCAGCCAGGGATTTCCAAAGCTTGCGCTTTCAGCGTTTATGCACGGCGATAACAAAATTATAAATGCGCTTATGCTCCCGTGCAGGCTTAATTACGGCGGCGTTGAAATCGAGCTTAAAACCGATTATCCGTTTGAAAACAAGGTACAGTATGCAATTAAAACGGATAAGCCTTTTGATTTTATTATCCGTATTCCATCTTTTGCAGAAAACCTTAAAATTAACGGCAAAAATGCCGAAACAAAGGATATAGAACTGCATATTGAAAAGGGTGAAACGGCTATTGAAATTGAATTTGAAACACCCGTTTGTTTAAAGGAACGGCCAAACAGTCTTTATACGCTAAAAAAGGGCTCGCTTCTGTTTTCGGTACCTGTTTCATATAAGAAGAAAAAGCGCGAATATACAAGAAGGGGAGTTGAGCGCAAATTCCCTTACTGCGACTATGAATATATACCCAAAAGCGCGTGGAATTACGCTTTTTGCGGCGGAGATTTTTCCGTAAATTATAACGGAGTCGGAGAAATTCCGTTTTCGGAAAGCAAACCGCCCGTTACTGTAAAGGCAAATATGTGTAAAATATACTGGGGGCACAGGCGTTACTTTAAAACAATGTGCGCCAAAATCCCAAAGTCAACCCGCTCCTTAAGCGCGCCAAAGAAAATTGAGCTTTATCCCTACGGCTGCGCAAAGTTGAGAATGACCGAATTACCTCTTGCTGATAAATAAGGTTTGTGGTATTATAAAA
>JAFYGD010000075.1 GCA_017543415.1 Eubacterium sp.
AGCCATAACGCTTGCGGTATCCGTTTCACCCTCAAGAAGCGGAATTTTTGCAGTCATAGCCTCCTCGGGAGTGAGCTGATATTTTCCCGCATAGGGCATAAGCACGGTAGCCGCACCGATTGAGGAGTCAAAGCGCTCAACAAGTCCTTTTTGCGAGCATACCTCAAGGCGGGAAAGGTTAGCCTTGAGTGCGTCTGCAGCGCTCATATTTTTAAGCGCTTCGGGAACAGAGGCTCTGTAGCTCGTTTCGTCAGCCGCTGTTATTTCAGCCCTTGCGTGCTGAACAACGCCATTTGTATTAAGGAAATCACGGCTTAAATCTACAATTTTATCTCCGCGCCATGTCATTTCAAGGCGGTTTTCATCCGTAACAACGGCAACAACCGTTGCTTCAAGGTTTTCGCTTTCCGCAAGGGCGGTGAACTTTTCAACGTCGTTTTTATCAATAACAACAGCCATTCTTTCCTGGCTTTCTGAAATTGCAAGCTCGGTTCCGTCAAGGCCGTCATATTTCTTGGGTACCTTATCAAGGTCGATTTTAAGTCCGTCTGCAAGCTCGCCGATAGCAACTGAAACGCCGCCTGCGCCGAAGTCGTTGCAGCGCTTAATCATTACCGCAACCTCTTCACGCCTGAAAAGACGCTGGATTTTACGCTCTGTAGGCGGATTACCCTTCTGAACCTCTGCACCGCAGGTTTCAATTGACATTGAATTGTGAGCCTTTGAGGAGCCTGTTGCGCCGCCGCAGCCGTCGCGTCCCGTGCGTCCGCCGAGGAGAACGATTACGTCGCCCTTCTGCGGAACCTCACGCTTAACGTTTTTCTTCGGGGAAGCGCCGATTACCGCGCCTATTTCCATACGCTTTGCAACGTAGCCCTCGTCGTAAAGCTCAACAACCTGACCGGTTGCAAGGCCTATCTGGTTACCGTAAGAGGAATAGCCCTGCGCTGCGCCCGTTGTGATTTTGCTTTGAGGAAGCTTTGCCGGAAGAGTTTTTTCAAAAGGAACCGTCGGGTCGCCCGAGCCGGTAATTCTCATTGCCTGATAAACGTAGGCTCTGCCCGAAAGCGGGTCGCGGATTGCACCGCCGAGGCAGGTTGCCGCGCCGCCGAAGGGTTCGATTTCAGTCGGGTGGTTGTGCGTTTCGTTTTTGAACTGAACAAGCCACGGCTCCTTTTTACCGTCAATTTCAACCTCTACGTTGATTGAGCAGGCGTTGATTTCCTCGCTTTCGTCAAGGTCGTCAACCTTGCCGCGCTTTTTGAGCGCTTTGGTGCCTATGCACGCCATATCCATAAGGCATACAAGCTTGTCCTTACGTTCGCCGTAAACCTCTTTCCTTACGGCAAAATAATCCTGCAGCGCCTTTTCAACGGCTGCGGAATATCTGCCGTTTTCAATCTTTATTTCATCAAGCTGTGTGGCAAAGGTGGTGTGGCGGCAGTGGTCGCTCCAGTAGGTGTCAATAACCTTAAGCTCGGTAAGCGACGGGTCGCGGTTTTCGTCGTTTTTAAAGTAATCGCGTACCCAGCATAAATCCGCAATGCTCATAGCAAAGCCCATTGATTTGTGGTAGTCTGCAATCTCGCTGTCGCTCATTTCGGTAAAGCCGTTAATGCGGATAATGTTTCCGGGAACGTCGCTCTTTATATCAAGCGTTTCGGGAAGCTCCATTGAAGCCTCGCGGCTTTCAACGGGGTTGATAATATACGCCTTGATTTTTGCGAATTCCTCATCGGTGATTTCGCCCTTAACCGCAATGATTTTTGCGGAAGCTACCGTCGGCCTTTCCCCCGCGGTCAAAAGCTGAATACACTGTGCAGCGCTGTCCGCCCTCTGGTCGTACTGACCGGGGAGATATTCGGTTGCAAAGTATTTCCAGCCCTCGGGGAAGCTTATGCTCTCGTAAGTGTTGTCAAGGTTAGCCTCTGAAAAAATCTGGCGGACCGCCTTTCCGAATTCCTCTTCGCTGAGACCCTCGGCGTCATAGCGGTTGATTATTCTCAGCTCCTCAAGCGCAGTGATGCCGACATTTTCGCGAAGGTCGGTAAGGATGTTGCCCGCCTCAATGTCGTTGCCTTTTTTCTTTTCAACAAAAATTCGATAAACCTTTGCCATCTGTTTTCTCCTTATTTGTTTTATTGTTATTTATAATAGCATAATCGGGCGTTAAATACAATATTAATTTATTGTTAAATCTTATGTTTTTAAGATGACTTTGATGGCGGCGTATGGTATAATCAGAATGAAAAAGAAAGAACGGAGGCGTGGGAATGGACAGCTTTGAGGATATAGCCTTTGAGGTTGAATTTATGTCCTGCGTTGTTGATAAAGCAGATGACCTTAAGGTTGTTGAAAGCGACAGCCATTTTTCGGAGTTTACGGGCGTTCACCCGAGTAAGATAAATCAGGGCAAGCTGGATTTCCTTGACCTTATTATTCATAAGGACAGGGAAACGGTTATGAAGCAGCTCTGTAAAAAGAACTCACCCTATGTTTACCTTGACTTTTCAATAAAAAACAGGGACGGGGAATACGTTTACATACACTGCCTCGGGCAGAACATAAAAGGAACCTCGCTTTGCCGCCTTGCGCTTGCCGATATTTCGCAAAGCGAAAAAAAGACCGAGCAGCTCAAGGTGAAAACGGAAAGCTTCAGAAGCCTTGTTGACAAGGTTGAGGGCGGAGTTTGCGTTTTTAAGGTTAATCAGGATATGCAGTTTACGGTACTGTATATGAACCTTGCGTGCTGCAGGCTTTTCGGCACGGCAAAGGGCGCTTACCTTGATAAGGAATACAAGCTTGACGAGCTTATTTACAAGGACGACAAAAGCACGGTTTACCAGGAAATAGGCAAAGCCCTTGCAACAAGAAAGCCCATTGATATGGAGGTAAGGGTTGTTACCCACAGGGACAGCTATACCTGGTGTAAGCTCAATTCCGCTATTCAGCGTATTGACGATGACGGACTTCCCGTGTTTCACGCAATTTTTGCAGATATTTCAAAAATCAAGGCAGCCGAGCAGGAGGCTGACAACGAACGCGATTCAATAGTAAATCTGTTTAAAAATCTGCCCGGTCCGCAGTTTACGGCGGAGCTTGAAACGCCGTTTAAGCTTGAGATAGTATCGCGCGATTTTATGGCGCTGATAGGTTATACAAGAACGGAATTTTTTGAAACCCTCGGCGGCGATTTTAAAAAGCTTATAGCCCCTGAGGACAGGAACAGAGCCGAAAAGGAAATTGCCGCAAAGAGTATAAACCGCAACACCGTTGAGGTTGAATATACGATAATCACCAAAAGCGAAAAGCGTTACAGGGTTGTTGACAGAAGAAAAATTGTCAGCGGTGAAAACGGACGCAAAACGCTCGGAATTTTAAAGTGCATATAATTAAAACAGCCGCCGAAAATAATTTCGGTGGTTGTTTTGTTTAACGGGGATATTATTTTTGAAAGCGCTCTTGCAAAAAGCAGGGAGGAAGCGATTGAAACGCTTTGCTCAAGGCTTTACGAGCAGGGCAGGCTCAATGACCTTAACGCTTTTAAAAAAGCGGTTTTTGAGCGTGAAAGCGAAATGAGCACGGAGCTTGCGCCGAACGTTTTTGTACCGCACGCAAAAAGCAAAGCCGTGGTTAAGCCCTCGGTTGCGCATATGAAAACAAAGGACGGGCATATAAAAGCCCTCGCCGGGCTGGCAAGGGCTTTAAATGATGATTCAATTAATATTTAATCGGGGTTGAGGAGAGGTATTTGTTTACCATAAGCGCTACTTTAAATACGATAGCGTCGTCAAATTCTCTCAGGTCAAGGCCCGTGAGCTTTTTGATTTTTTCAAGACGGTAAACAAGCGTGTTTCTGTGTACGAAAAGCTTTCTTGAGGTTTCCGAAACGTTGAGGTTGTTTTCAAAGAACTTCTGAATTGTAAACAGGGTTTCCTTGTCAAGGCTTTCAATGGAGCCCTTCTTGAACACCTCTTTTAAGAACATATCGCAAAGGGTTGTGGGGAGCTGATAGATAAGCCTTGCAATACCGAGGTTTTCGTAGCTGATAATTGAACGCTCGTTGTCAAATACCTTGCCTACCTCAAGCGCAACCTGCGCCTCCTTAAAGCTCTTTGCAAGCTCCTTGATACCCGTTACGCAAACGCCGATACCAACAATGGCGGTGCAGTAAAATTCGGTTGCAAGGGTGTCGCAGATTGACTGTGCAAGCTTTTCAAGGTCCTTGGTTTCGATGTTCGGGCGAACCTCCTTAATAAGGGCAATATCGCTTTCGTTGATATTGATAACGAAATCCTTGCTTTTATCGGGGAAGAAATTCTGAATAATATCAAAAACGGAAACGTCGTTACTCTGGGTAATTCTTATTAAAAATACAACCCTTGTGGCGTCATTGTTAAAATGGAGCTCGCGCGATTTGATGTAAATATCGCCGGGAAGAATATTGTCAAGAATTACGTTTTTAACAAAGTTTGAGCGGTCAAACTTTTCGTCGTTGTTCTTCTTTATCTGTTCAAGGGCAATTGCAATAATTCCTGCGTAGTGGCGGCTGGCGTCGTCCGTTCCTTCAACAAAAACTGCGTATTCCGGGTGAGCGCTGTCACCGAAGGATTTATAGCTGCTTGAATCAACGCAAATCAGCGGACCGTTGAAAACGCCTGCGGAAATAACGCCCTTGCGTACCTCGCCTATAAGCTGAAGCTCGCTTGACGCAATAATTGTTCCGCTTTCGTCAACAACGCCTATAACGCGGTCTATTGCCTCTCTCATTTGATTAATAACGCCTTGAAAAAGTCTGTTAGGCATAATTTAACCTCCCTTGATGCAACAATAATGCACAAAAAAATATCAGGTCATTTGTATATATTATACAAGAGACCTGATTGTTTTGCAACCTTTTTAACAAATTTTATTAAAAATTTTTGTATGAATTGCATAAATATTACAATAGATACTATATATTGTGTTCGTTTATTAACTGTTGCGGATATTTTGAAGCTCGGTTTCGGTAATGTATCTGCTCTCGCCCTCTGCAAGAGCTTTATCAAGCTCAAGCGAGCCGATTTTTGTTCGCTTCAGCTCAACAACGGTTATGCCGTGCTTTTTGAACATTCGTTTAACCTGGTGATACATCCCTTCGCGCAGAACAACCCTCGCCGTTTTAAAGTCGCCGTCAACCGCGTCAAGCTCTGCTTTTTGCAGCTTTTTGCCGCCGAGCTCCATACCGCTTTCAAAGTCGCTTTTTACCTCTTCGGTAAACGGCCTGTCAAGGGTTGCGATATAGGTTTTGTCAACGTGCTTTTTCGGGCTCAGGATACTGTGGGCAAAATCACCGTCGTCGGTAATAAGAACAAAGCCGGTGGTGTCCCTGTCAAGCCTGCCTGCGGGGAAAAGTCCTTTTCGCTGCATATCCTTCGGAACAAGCTCAAGCACCGTTTTTTCGTTTTTGTCCTCGGTGGCGCTTATATATCCCTTCGGTTTGTTCAGCATAATGTAAACGTATTTATTTACCGTTATTTTTTTGCCGTCAACGGATATAACGTCGCTGTCGGCGCATTTCATATCCCCCGAAACAGCCAAAGCCCCGTTAACCGTAACGGAGCCTTTTTTAATAAGCGCTTTTGCCTCGCTTCTTGCTATATTCAGCTGTTTTGAAAGTGTTTTATCAAGCCGTTCCATCTTTGTTAATCAGGGCTATTAAAAAGCCGTCGTCCGCCGACGGGTCGCAAAGGTCCGCGCCGATAAGCTTATCCTCGCATACAACAAGGTTTGCAATAACGTTTTCGCCCTTATCCGAATTAAGTATTTTATAGGTGTATATAACAGCCGCCTTTCCCCTGTAGGGCTCAAGGTCAAAGCCCTGCTGCTTTTGTATTTCGTTATAATCGGTATAAACCTCGTTGAACTCCTTTGGAATAATTATATCCTTCTGTTCTTCAACAATATCGGGCTCATAGCCGAGGGATTTAATAAAACTCCGCCGCTCATCGGCAGTTGAGCAGCTTACGCTTTTGCTTGCGCTTACCGTTTTTTCGGGGTGGTTAAGGGTAAAGGTAAGAATAATTACAATAATCCCCGTAAGCGCAAGAATTAAACCGAATACCGTTTTCGGTTTTGCCTTTATAGTTACAATCTGCATATTATCACCTTTAAATAATATGCAAACAGGTCAGACAATATAATCAAATAATTCTTTAAGCGCCGCAGCGTTTACCGTTGCGTCAAGAAAAAGTCCGCCCTCGCGGTATTCTTCAAGGTGAACAACGCCCTCTCTTGCCCTTGAAGCAAGGCTCATTTTATCGTAGGGAATTAGCAGCCGAACCCGCTTTTTATCGTTCGGGAGCGCCTTTTCAATCGCGGCAAGGAGATTGTCAACTCCCTCGCCCGTGAGCGCGCTGATTTTAACGCTGTTTTCAAAAAAGTCAAAATCAAGCGCAGGGGCTTTATCGCATTTGTTAAGCACGTTTATTATCGGCTTACCGTCTGCACCGAGCTCGTTCAGAAGGTCAAGAGTTACACTGATATGCTCTGCGCATTCCTCGCTTGAAGCGTCACATACGTTGAGTATAACGTCCGCCCAGACAGCCTCTTCAAGAGTTGATTTAAACGCGTCAACAAGCTGGTGCGGAAGCCTTCTTACAAGCCCTACGGTGTCAATCAGCATTATCTCGTCGCCGTTTGGAAGGGTAAGCCGCCTTGCCGTTGGGTCAAGGGTGGCAAAAAGCTTGTCCTCCTGTAAAACACCCGCGCCCGTAAGACAGTTCATAAGCGTGGATTTACCTGCGTTCGTATAGCCTACTATGGCAACGCAAACCGCTCCGTTTTTGCGTCTTCGCTCGTGGAGCTGATTACGCCGCTTTTCAACCTTTGCAAGCTCGCGTTTCAGGGTATCAATACGGCGGTAAATGTGGCGCCTGTCGGTTTCAAGCTTTGTTTCACCGGGACCTCTGGTACCTATTCCGCCGCCGAGCCTTGAAAGCGCGGTACCCTTTCCGCCGAGCCGCGGCAGGGAGTATTTCAGCTGAGCAAGCTCAACCTGAAGCTTACCCTCGCTTGACCTTGCCCTTGCGGCAAAAATATCAAGAATAAGGGTTGTGCGGTCAATAGTTCTTACCGAGGTAATATTTTCAATATTCCTTACCTGAACGGGGCTGAGCTCGCCGTCGCTTATGATAAGGTCAATTTCGTTGTTTTTGCAAAACTCCGCTATTTCAGAAAGCATGCCTTTACCGAGATATGTTGCCGCTTCGGGAGCGGGGCGCTTTTGAATTGCGGCGGAAACAACGTCCGCGCCTCCCGTTTTTGCAAGCTCAAAAAGCTCCGCCATTGAAGCGTCTGCATCGTATTCGCCCGTATCAAGCGAAATAAGAAAGGCGCGTTCCCTGTTATCGGTTTTGTTAAAGCTTTCAGTCATATATTATTTGCGGTATTTTTTTGCTACCGCCTGCATTACTCTGTTGGCAACGGGACCTGCTGTAAGGCTTCCCGAATTACCGTTTTCAATAGCAACAACAAAGGCATAGGGGCAGCTTTCATCGTCCATAAAGCCCGTAAACCATGCAATGTTATGCTCATCGTACTGGTCAATCTGCGCCGTACCGCTCTTTGCGCAGAGCTTCAGTCCCTTGTAGTTGTATTCGCCGTACTGCTCTTCAATATTATAGCGCAGCATTGATTTGATTGTTGCAGCGGTTTCGGGGCTCATCATCTGCGTTTTGTTTGTCGGCAGGGTAATGTTGAGCTTTTTGCCCGCCTGGCTTGCAAGTCCGTCAACAACGTTAAAGGAAACTGCGGTTCCTCCGTTGGCAATGGCGCTTACAATTCGCAGCATGGTTATGGGAGCCATACGGGTGTCGCCCTGGCCTATACCCGTCCAGCCGAGTATATCGTCGGCAGCGTTGCTTTTAAGCGCAAATTTACCGGGATAGCAGTTTATATCGCCGCTGATTTTAATTGCCGAGCCTATACCGAGCTCCTTTGCCGTTGCATTGAGCTTTTCTTCACCGAGCTCTATCGCAATCTGCGCAAAGGCTGAATTACAGCTCTGCGCAAGCGCGGTTTTAAAGTCAACTTTGTGGCCGTGGTCTGCGTTACAGATTATTTCAACGCCCTTCTTGGGCTTGAAAGCGCCGGAGCAGTCCCAGGTTCTTTCAAAAACGTCGGGCATATTTTCAATAGCGCAGATTGCGGTAACAATCTTGAAGGTGGAACCGGGAACATAACGCGCCGAAAGAAGACGGTTGATATATACGCCTTCGTATTCCTCGTTAGTGTTTATATCGTCCGGCATATTGTTTACGTCAAACGAAGGGTATGAGGTACAGCAAATAATATCGCCTGTTTTGTAGTTAACAACGCCTATGGTACCCTTGCGCCCGTCAAGCGCGTTGTACGCTTCGGCACAGATTTCGCTGTCAATCGTCAGCTTAAGGTCGTTGCCCTTGCCGTAGCGTTTAAGGTTGTAAACGCCGAACATAAGGTTGTAGCCCGTAAGCTTACTGTCGTAAACGGACTGAACGCCCGTTGAAATGAAATTGGTTTTGTCGCCTACAATGTGAAGGGTGCCCTTTCGGATTTGCCTGTTTTCATTGTAAACTCTTTCGCCGTCAACCGTTTTTGCAAGCTCAACGCCGTCGCAGTCGTAAATCGTGCCTGCGCCGATAAGCTCGCCGTTATGGTACATATGCTTGTTATAGCGCTTCATTGCCCACTCGCTTCCGTGGTTTACAAACGAAACGGTAAGAATAACTATGCCTGCGGTAAAAAGGATGCATAAAAGCCAGAGAAAGATGCCTCTTTTTGAAATCGTTTTCATTATTTTGCGCCCTCCTTTTTAACCTTTTTTGCGCCGAGGTAGTTGTAGGTTCTGACGTCGGCTGCCTTGATAAAGGCAAGGATAGCCCAGCAGCTTATCATTGACGAGCCGCCGAGGGAAATAAACGGAATCGTAACGCCCGTAAGCGGAAGAATATCGGTAATGCCGAATACGTTAAGTCCGCACTGGAAAAGCAGCAGTCCCGCACCCGCGATAGCGGCTATTGAATAAAACGCCGAACGCGCTGCAACGGAATTTATAAGCGCGGAAACCGCGATTGCAACAAAGGAGAGAACGAGGAGAATACCGAAAAGCAGTCCCCATTCCTCGCAGATTACGCCGAAAATGCTGTCAGACACGGGGGCGTAATAGGTTCTTACAAAGCCCCTGCCTATTCCTACGCCGAAAAGCCCGCCGCTTGCAATGCCAACAAGCACGCGCGTTTGCTGCATGCCCCAGCCGAACGGGTCGTCCCAGACGTGGCGGTAAACGGAAAAGCGGCGTAAAACGTAAGCCTTGTATTTAAGCACAATCGCTCCGCCCATAACAGCGGAAGCAACCGCAAGAATAATGGTTTTAATATCGCCCGAAGTCATAAAGGCAATAATCAGGAAGGTGATGAAGAAAATCAGCGCCGTACCGAAATCGCGCATAAGAATAAGCGAGCCAACGCAAAGCACTGAAAATACGATATAGGCAATAATATTTTTTGAGGTCTGTATTTTTTCAAGCGTTGCCGCGCCTACGAAGATAAACGCAACCTTAACAAATTCGGAGGGCTGAACGGTAACTCCGAAAACCTCAATCCAGTTGCGCGCGCCGTTGGTGGTTCCCGCAATTGCAAGGTTCACAAGAAGCAGCAGCAGCGCGCCGCCTGCAACGAACGGACGCAGCTTCATGCAAAGGTCAACGTGGCCGAGCAGGAAAACAAGAACGGTAAACGCAACCGTTCCCGCAAGCACCATAAAAAACTGCTTGAAAGCGGAATCGGGGTAAACGCTGCCTATTGTTACAAGCCCCACTCCCGAAAGGAAGAAGGCTATCAGCTCCAGTTCAAAATTTCTTCTGTGAAAAGCGGTGTAAAAGAATACAAAATATGCCCATTCAAGCGCAACAAGGCAAAGCAGGGCAAGGAAAGCCTTGTTTTCAAATTTTTCCCCGCACGAGGCGCCTATAAAGCCCGTTGCAACCTGAAATACCGATAAAACGAAAAGCATAAGGAAATTGTTTATCGGCTTGATTTTAGGCTGTTTCTTTGCTTTAGATGCCAAAACAATTCCCCCTATCTTTCATAGAATATGAACACCTTGTCGCCGAAGGTGAGCATATCCTCGTCAAATATCAGCTGCGGCTGACTGATGTATCTGCCGTTGAGCTTTGTGCCGTTATGGCTGTCCAAATCCGAAAGCGCCCAGCCGCGGCTTGTCCTGTGAATACGCGCATGGTGAGAGCTTACCGCCTGGCTTAAAAGCTGAATGTCGCAATCCTCGCCCCTGCCGATTAAAACGTCCTGCTTTTTAAGGTAAACGGGGCGCTTTGTTTTAATGTCAACAAGAACTCCGTAGGCAACCGTTTTAGGCGCGGTTGTTCTGGCGGCGGTTCTGATTTGCTGCCTTGTCTGTGCATTGATTGCCTCGTCGCACTCAAATTTCATTGAAATACTGCCGATTTTAACAATGTCGCCGTTTTCAAGCACCGCGCTGCCGTCAATTTCTTCACCGTTTACGGTAATCTTTGCCGTGCGGTTTGAAGTGTCGGTAATCACCCAGTCGTGCCTTTTTTTAGCAATAACAGCGTGAAAACGCGCGACCGCGGGGAAGTTTAAAACAATGTCATTTGAACGGCTTTTGCCTATTGAGGTTTCCCAGTGGTCAATGTCAATTATGGTGCCGTCGTTCTGGTCAACAAGCCTTGCAAGCTTGTGAATTCGCGGCCTGTTCCTGAAAAGAGAGATAACGCTTGCGCCGAGCACCGCTATTGCGGCAAGGGGCGCCAGGTACCTCATAATTGAAATAATAATATCCATATTTTCCCTCATATCTTAAATTTAATATTATATTAAACATTGTGATTTGAAATGTCAATACTATTGAAATTAATTAATCTTTATTATATAATCAATATAGAAACATTAAAAGGAGATACATATGTCCTGTGAAAAAACTCTTTTTGGAAAGCTAAAAAGCGGTGAAGAGGTATTTCTTTACAAAATAACAAATATGTACGGCGCGTCCGTTACTTTACAGACTCTCGGCGCAGGTATTCATTCACTTTTTGTTCCGGATAAGAACGGAAAGCTTGACGACGTTGTACTCGGTTTTGACGAGCCCGATTTTTATACCGACCCCGATTACGGTTATCAGGGGCTTGTTGTAGGCAGATGGGCAAACCGTATCCGTGACGGTAAATTCACCTTTGAAGGTAAAGAGTACAACACCCCGAAAAATCAGGGGAGCTGGACTCTTCACGGCGGCGGACGCTTTTCCTTTACCAACTGGGACGTTGAGGAAACCGGCGACGATTATATCGTTTTCAGCCGCTTTTCACCTGACGGTGAGGACGGCTTTCCCGGCAACTTCACCATGAAGGTTAAATACATTTTCGGCAGCGACAATATTCTTCATATTGAATATTCCGTACTGTGCGACAGGGATACCGTTGCAAACCCGACCAACCACGCCTATTTTAACCTTTCGGGCAAAAATGATGAAACAATAGAAAATCACACTCTTATGATTAACGCCGATTATTTTACCGAAACCGACGAAAGCCAGCTTCCCACGGGTGAGCTCGGCGAGGTTAAGGGAACCATGATGGATTTTACAACTCCCCATAAAATCGGCGACAGGATTGACGAGCCCTTCAGGGCTATTATTGACGGAATAGGTTATGATAATAACTATTGCTTAAGGAATAAAAACGGTGATTTTGAGCTTGCGGCTGTATTAAGCGAGGAAAACAGCGGAAGGATAATGGAGGTTTATACCGACCTTCCGGGAATTCAGCTTTACTGCGGCGGCTGGCTTTCAAAGGGTTTCACCGCGGGCAAGGGCGAAAGCAGGGTTACCTTCAGGCGCGGCGTTGCGCTTGAAACCCAGTTTTACCCCGATTCGGTAAATCATAAAAACTTCCCCGTCCGGTATGTAAAAGCCAACGAGGAATTCAGAACGGTAACCCAGTTCAGATTTAAAACGGAGGGATAATAATGAAAAGAATAACAAGTGTATTTTTAGCGCTGATTATGTTAACCTCCTGTCTTGCAGCAGCGGGATATCCGGTATATGCTGACGATTCTTTAACTGTAAATCTCAGCGTTGACGGCGACAGCAGCGGACCGATAGTTCACAGTGTTGACAGCAGTATAAGCAGTGCGGATTACGGACTTTCAGGCAAAGCTGTTTCGGTTGAAATCACCTGCACGGATACTGATAAAAAAGTAACCGCCTGGGAGGTTGGCGGTTTAACCGAAGGAACGGACTATGTTTTCAGGTTAAAAACGCAAAGACTTGCAATGATTGTTGTTCTGCTTTCGGCAGGCACTCTTAATGTTAACGCCGTTACCGAAGCGGCCACTTTGCCTAATAAATTCGATATTTATGAAAACGACAGTGAAACGGTTTCCTCCAATTTCAGCGTTGACTGCCTGGGAAAGGTAACAGGATATAATCTCAGCGAACTGTGGGGAGTTGAAGATTCGGTAATTAACGGAAGCGTTTTGTATATGATTACATTCAACTGTCCAAAATGCCATTATGTAGACCGGTGGTGCCTTTGCAATGGTATGGATGAAACGAATTTCTACTCGTATGACGAAGGCTCAGCCCGGCTTCTGCTTTTTGTAAAGGAATCGTATTCGGACAAGGTCGTTATTGAAACTACCGTATTAATCAATCACAACTGGGCGGATACGGCGTATACTCTTGAACCGACCTGCGGTGCACCGGGCACGGGAACAAGAACCTGTACACTCTGCGGAACAACAGAAACGGTTGACGTTCCTGCTACCGGAAAGCATATATGGGGCGAGCCTGACGTTGAAGTTGTACCCACCTGTGTATGCGAAGGTCTGGTTCATAAAACCTGTACGGTTTGCGGCACAACCGTAAATGAAATTGTTCCGCCTTCGGGAATTCACGTTACGGTTATTGACCCTGCCGTTGAGCCCACCTTTGATTCGGCAGGCAAAACCCAAGGAAAGCACTGTGAAACCTGCGGTGCTGTATTATCCGCACAGAAGGTAATTGCAAAGCTCGGAGCGCCGGCTCTTTCAAAGGTAAAGCGCGGTAAAAAGGCGTTTACGGCAACCTGGAAAACGGTTAAAAGCATTGAAGGCTATCAGATTCAGTATTCGCGTAAAAAGAGCATGAAGGGCGCAAAAATTAAAACCGTTAAGGGCGCTTCAAATGCAAAGCTTACCGTTAAAAAGCTAAAAAAAGGCAAAAGGTATTACGTTCGTATCA
>JAFYGD010000076.1 GCA_017543415.1 Eubacterium sp.
GAGGAGTATATTTACGACGGCAGAGCTGAAAGCTCGCATCAGCATTTCACATGGCACGCTGGCAGGTATTTTGACGTGCTCGGAACGGCTCAGGTCAACGAATTCAGGGTTGTTCATACTGACTTGAAGCAAAAAGCGTTTTTCAAATCAGGCGAGCCAGTGCTTCAATGGCTTTTTGACGCGTTCATAAGGACGCAGCTCAACAACAGCCATTGCAGTATTCCGTCAGACTGTCCTCACAGGGAGCGCCTTGGATATACAGGAGACGGTCAGCTGACGAGCGAAGCCGTTATGGAATGCTTTGAAGCGGAAGGCTTTTACAGGAAATGGATGCGTGATATTGCTGACAGTCAGGATATTTATAACGGCCACGTTCAGCATACAGCTCCTTTTTACGGCGGCGGAGGAGGCCCCGGCGGATGGGGCGGCGCAATAGTTTTTGTACCTTACAATTTCTATAAGCATTACGGCGACAGGGAAGTGCTGAAACAGTATTATCCCAATATGGTTAAGTACCTTGACTATATGGATAAGCACAGCGAAAACGGGCTTGTAGTGCGTGAGGAAAAGGACGGCTGGTGCCTCGGCGACTGGTGTTCCCCCGAAAACAGAAACCTGATACCTTCCGAATTTGTAAATACTTACTTCTTTATCAAAGCCCTCGGCTGTACGATTGAAGCGGCTGAAATCATCGGCGAAAACGCTGAAGCGCTGATTGCAAAAAAAGAAAGCGTTACAAAGGCTTTCCTTGAAAATTACTATGACGAAAGCAGCGGTACTTTCTGCGGCAGCACGGAGGCGAGCGACGCTTACGCGTTTGATATAGGACTCGGCGACGAGCGGACCTTAAAAGCGGTTGTTGATAAATATACCGCTCTCGGTGAGTTTGACAGCGGAATATTCGGAACATATTTAATTATTTCCGTGCTCTGCGAAAACGGTTATGCACAGCTTGCAAAATCGCTTCTTACAAGTAAAAAGAAGAATACTTTTTACAATATGATGTCCCACGGCGCAACAACACTGTGGGAAAACTGGGAGGGTACCAAAAGCCACGACCACCCGATGTTCGGCGCTGTAGTTAAATACCTTCTTAAATACTTTAATGAAATATAAAAGCTATGCTTAACGCATAGCTTTTTTCAGTGTTTTTGAATTAACAATTCTGTTTTCCGAATTTGTAAAGCAAATGTTCATATCCCCACCGTCAAGCGTTAATGCGCAGCCTATAAAGTCGCTTCCGTCCTCGGTGAATTTTGAGCCTACAATTACGGGGCAGGGCTGACCTTTTGTATCAAGCTTTCCGCCTGTTTCACTTACGCAGGCGTCGTGCAGGTGGCCCGAAATAATCAAATCGGGTTTGATTTCTTCATTCAGAATATCAGTCCAGTATTTGTAGAGCTCTTGCTCAATGTCAAACGGCGGCTCAAGGGTGTAGGTAAACGGGTTGTGAACAATAACAAGGCGGTATTCAATTCCGTCATTAAGGTATTCGCGTTTTTCTGCAACCTCTTTTAAATATTCCGTTTCCTCGCGCCTGAAGCTGCTGCAGCAGACCGTGCCGCCGTATTCAGGGTGGGAATCAGACTTGTCCTCGCCGCAGTCAAGAACCATACCCCAGATTTTTCCGAGCCTGAAGGTATAATAGCTTTTGCCGTTAAAGCAGGGAGTATAATCAGCAAGCTGTTCTGCACAGAAGCCGCGAAGGTCGTGGTTTCCTCTTGAAAATACGCAGGGGTGTTCACCGTGAGTTATATAGTCGCAAAGCCTGAATATCAACTCAAAATTTTTTACGTCTCCGCTGTGGTCAATTATATCGCCGTTAAGGATAAGGAGGTCAATATCTTCTCCGAAATAAGCTCCCGTTTTTGCGGGTAAAGCATATTCTCCGTGGGAATCCGAAATATGATAAATATTGATTTTACCGTCTTTCTTTACGGGGTAAAACCTGTAAATCTCGGATTTTGTATCTTCTGTTTCGGGGTGATAGGGCTTTCTTTCAATTATGTTTTTGTAACAAACCGTATACCCGCACGCCTTGTTAAGCTTATCCATAGGCACGCTAACGCGGTGAATAAGCGTATCGGAACGCAGTATTCCGTTTGAATGGTCATAGAATTTTTCACCGTCAATTTCAACCCATAACAGCATTTCATTTCTGACGGGCACCATAATCTGATATGTGTTTTCAACCGCAAAAACAGCCGGAGATGTAAGCAGCTCTTTCATACTAAAGCTCCTTTTCTTTGTAGTAGCTGTTTATATTTTAACATGTTTACTCATTTCTTTCAACTGCATTGAATTTTAATAATAAAAATGATATAATGAGCAAAAGGGGAGTGAAAACATGGCTAAAGAAAAACTTTCTAAAAGAAACTGGTTTACAATTTGCCTTTTCAGTTTTATGGGCGGCGTTGCGTGGAACGTTGAAAATATGTATTTCAACACTTTCCTTTACAACTCCGTTTACGCCAACACCTCGGCTGCGGCTCAGGCAGGCACAATGGCGCCTACAACCGCTATCAGCCGTATGGTTGCGCTTTCGGCTATTGCCGCTGTTGTTACCACGTTTATTATGGGTACGCTCAGCGATAAGCTGAAAAACAGAAGGCTGTTTATTTCAGTAGGCTACATTTTCTGGGGTATTATAACCGGTATGTTCGGTTTGATTACAAAGGAAAACGTTGCCTCTCTCTTCCATCTTACTGACGACGCTAAAATCCTTACCTCAACCGTTTGGGTTGTAATTATTATGGATATAATTATGACCTTTATGGGTTCAACAAGTAACGACGCGGCTTTTAACGCGTGGGTAACGGATATTACAACGCCAAAAATAAGACCTATTCTTGAAACGGTGCTTCAGGTTGTTGTATTTGCTTCAGCCGGAGCAGTTATGGGAGTCGGCAGCTTTGCGCAGGCAGGCAAGGTTTCATATCAGAATTTCTTTATCGGGCTCGGCGTTTTCGTAACGCTTTGCGGCGTTGCGGGTCTGTTCCTTATTAAAGAACCCGAAAACAGAATTGTTAAGGAAGACAATTCAAGCTACTGGGCAGACCTTTTCTATGGTTTCAGACCCTCTGCAATCAGGGAGAACATAAGACTTTACCTTACTCTGTTTGCAATAGGCTTTGCAACCGTTGCTTATCAGGTTTTCTTCCCTTATCTTCTTGTATATATTCAGTACGTTGTTATTCCCGATAACGGCGGTAAAAACTTTATGAACACAAAGGTAATAATTACCGCTGTAATAGTTGTTGCGCTACTTGTTGCGGGCATTGTAATTCTTATGAAGCTTGGCGCAAAGAACAAGGCTTACTGTCTTGTACCGTGCGCTGTGTTTATGCCGCTCGGTCTGCTGTTTCTTTCAACCTCAACAAACATTATTGTTGTTCTTGTCGGAATTCTTCCCGCTGCCCTCGGCTTCATTCTTATGACTATTCAGCTTAACGCTGCAATCAAGGACTTTATTCCGCTTGGCAAGGCAGGGCTTTTCCAGGGAATAAGAATGATATTTGTTGTTCTTTTGCCAATGGTTGTAGGACCGCTGCTCGGCGATATGGCATGCCGCAATTCCGCAGTAACTTATACTAACGAATACGGCGTTGAAACCCTTGTACCCTCAAGCAATATGTTCCTTTACGCAGCAATAGTTGCTGTATTTGCGTTCGTTCCGCTTCTGTTCCTTATCAGAAAGGGCTTTGACGTTGAGGAAGAAAGCACTGTAACGGAGGAATAAAGATGAAAAAAAGTAAAAAGATTTTAATAATTATACTTTGCGCCGTTGTTGCAGTCGGCGCTGTAACGGGCGGTACGCTTTATCACTTCCTCGGCTATCATCCGAGTAAATATCTTGTTGAAAGTGATAAAAATATTCCCGAGGCCGATTTTGAAACCGTTATTAACGATATGGACTTTATGTCAAATAAGTGGGAGGACGCTCTTCCGCAGACATATATGTATCATTTAATTAAAAACCATTTAAACGACAGCAGCGGCACACTTAAAAAGAAGGTAATAGTAATAGGCTATGATGGCTGCAGGGCAGATTTGCTTCCGCTTATAAAAACCTCGGAGCGAAGCGCTGTCAGTCGTTTAATCAGCAGCGGCGGCCAGGCTGTGTTCAGCTACTGCGGAGGAGTTAATTATCCCGAAAAGAATATTCAGGATTCTTCTACCGCTCCGGGCTGGTGTTCAATGCTTACGGGCTGCTGGTCCGATGTTCACGGTATTACTACAAACGGCGTGCCGAAAGAGCTTCAGCCGAGAACACTTCTTATTGAGCTTGTTGAAGACGGTATCTGTGACAGCAGCGCCTTTTATGTATCTTGGAACGGACACTTCAGTCGAAAGAATTCCACCTACATCAATGAAAAGAACTACGCCAATGAAAAAGGGCTTAAAGTTACCTTTAAGGACAGCGCTGACGATAACGGCACAAAAAAAGCAATTCTTAAAGATTTAAAACAGGAGGATTGCAGCGACTTCATTTTCTCCACCCTTGAATATACCGACCACGCCGGACATAACTTCGGCTTTTCACCGTCAAACGTACGTTACGTAAGCGGTTTCCGTGATGCTGAAAATACCGCGCTTGAAATAATCCAGGCGATTAATGAGCGCCCGAATTACAGCAATGAGGACTGGCTTATTCTTATCACAACCGACCACGGCGGATTCGAAAAAGGTCACGGAGGTCCTACAATGGAGGAACGAGTTACCTTTATTGTTTCAAACAAACAAATTCTAAAATAATTAATGCGCTGTTTATCAGCGCATTTTTTGGTAATATTTGTTGTAAAAAAACTCTTGAATATTAAAATCCGTAAGTATATAATTAATATACAAATCCGTTAAGGAGTAAGCGTTTTGAAAAAAGCATTTGCAAAAACCGTATTATTGCTTTTTGTTCTTATTTATGCGTTAACGCCGTTTTGTGCGTCAGCGTTTAGTAACGATGTCCTTTTTAACGGAATAGGCAATGATTTTGTTTCGTTCATAACGCACCGGAAGGGTATTGATTCAAGGCTTACTCCTATTGAAACAGACGAGTTCAACCCTGTTGAAACTGATGAAACAAGCGCCGTAATACTTCTTAATAAAAAGTATATGTCGCTGAAGGTTGAGCAGTATAATATTGTTCTTAAAACCTGGATGCCCGTTGAGCATATCCACGAAGGCTATACCGTAAGGCTTGAAAACCTTAAGCCCGGTACTTTTTATAAAATCAGGCTAAGCTGCCTTGACAAGGCGTCCAGCGAATATTCGTTTTTTACCTGCCCCGAAAGTGTTAAGAACCTTAAGCTTGACATCGGTGAGGATAAAAATATTAAGATTAAATGGAAAAATCCAAACCATCTGCTTACCGAGGTTTTTAAAAAGCGTGATAACGAGCCGCTTGTAAAATATATCGGTGCAACCCGTTCGGACGAGTATATCGACGAGGATATTCAAAAGGGAAGTGAATATACATATAAGCTGCGCATGGTAAGCAAGAATACGGAGGCTGTCAGCTTTTCCTCATTTAAAGGCGTTTCTACGTTTATTGAGGAGGATATAAGCGATGAAATCCTCAGCCACGGCTATATTGTAATTAAACAGACCGATGAAAACAATCGTACAATTCCTTACCCGTATAACGGCAACGGCAAAACTATCGGCACGAGCGGATGCGGCGTTTGCTCGTCGCTTATGGTAATAAGGAATACAAGCAAGTACGAGCCCAAGCTTGAAGCGTATACAAACGAGCTTCTTAAGGTAGGCGCCCGTGAGTCCTACGGCAGCAATATGTTTAAGATTGCCGATTATATGAAGAAGGAATATCATTTCAGCTACAGAGCAACCAAGGATGTAAATGAGCTTAAAGCCCACCTTGACAAGGGCTATATGGCAACGGCCCACGTCGGTACCTACAGCTATTTCACAACGGGTACCGGCCACTTTGTTACCGTTGCGGGCTATGTAAAGGGCGTTAAGCAGGACAGGGTGGTAATCCTTGACCCGGGTTTCTCGGTAAGAAAGTACAACGAGCTTTCACGAGTTTCGGCGGATATTGAAATTGTCGGCGACGGCATTGTTTCCGCTCCGTTTGAAACGCTTCTTAAAGATTGCAAGGGCGAATACTTTATGCTCTTCACACCCGAAGAATAAAACAAAAGGCACTCATACGAGTGCCTTTTTTTAGTAGAGTTCAGATATTTCGGAAGGGGAGTTAATAATTTTATACGGCGAGAGAGCTTTCAGTTCCTCATAGCTCCTGAAGCCCCAGGTAACGCCTACCGCTTTTACTCCGGCGTTGATTGCGGTTTGCATATCAACGTTGCTGTCGCCGAAGAAAAGCGCTTCATCTTTTGAGCAGCCGAGTTCCTTCAAAACTTTGTAAACTCCCGCAGGGTCGGGCTTTGCAGGAAGACCTTCGCGCTGACCTACTATAACGTCAAATACGCCTTTGCCGAAAATAGTTTCAAGCATTCCTATTGCGGCGGACTCCGCCTTGTTTGTTACAACGCTGAGTTTGATTCCTTTTTCTTTAAGGATTGCAAGCTGCTCGCGCATACCTTCATAAGCGTCAGTATTATCAAGCATATGCTCGTTGTAATAGGACATAAATTCGCTGAAATAAAGGTTCAGCTCATCTTCGCTGAGAGTGTGCTCAAAGGCGCGCTCTATCATTTTTTTGATGCCGTTTCCGACATAGAGCTTGTAATCGTCCTCGCTGTGAGGGAAAAAGCTGCCGTGCTTTTTCATAAGGTATTCGCAGCAATTCTTTAAATCTGTGAGCGTATTGATTAGTGTGCCGTCCAAATCAAAGACGGCGCACTTTAATTTATTTTGTGTATAAGTCACTTATATCCTGTTCCTTTTCTCTTCTTTTTTTGCCTATAAAGCTGATTATAAGAACAACTATTACAAACGCCGCCAAAGCGCCTGAAATAATATAAATCTTATGCTCTTCCTTCTTACTGTTAGCGCTTAGCTGACCGCTTTTAACCCTTCCCCAGAGATTGCTCTGAAGTTCTAAAATGTTCTGGGGTAAATTGTGGTACTCGTTACAGTCAAGTTCACCCTTCGGGTAAACCGCCTCTTCGCCGTAAAGCGAGGAATCGGGGTTGTTTTCAACCTCCTTGTTTGATGCGCAGTAGTAAATATATTCCGCGTTTTCAAACGAAACCTCGGGCTCCATCATAAAGTTAATGAACGCTTCCGCGCCCGCCTTGTTCTGGGCGCATTTCGGTACGCAGAACGCGTCGTAAGCCTTGTTAAAGCCCTCTTTCGGCAGGCAGTAGCCCAAATCCTCATTGTTTTCAAGCATTAAAAGGTAATCGCCCGTATAGTAGGTAGCAAAGGCGTATTCGCCGCTTTCCATAAGGTTGAAAACCTCGTCCATTACGTAAA
>JAFYGD010000077.1 GCA_017543415.1 Eubacterium sp.
AGCTTTGCATTTTCGTTTTCGCTGGGGTTACTGTCGTAAAGCCCGTCAGTATCTGTAAGCATAATAAGTAAATCGGCGTTTACAAGGGCGGCAACCGTTGCCGAAAGGCAGTCGTTATCGCCGTTTAAAAGCTCGTTTACCGAAACGCTGTCGTTTTCATTAACAATGGGGATTGCGCTGTAATTTATAAGCTGTTCAAAGGTGTTGAGAAGATGCGCCTTGCTTTCGTTATCGTCAAGCTCCTCCGCTGTAAAAAGGAGCTGGGAAACGATTACTCCGTATTCGGAAAAGAATTTATCGTAAAGGAACATCAGCTCGCCCTGACCGATAGCTGCAGCCGCCTGAAGTTCGGGAGTTGCCGACGGTCTGCTCTTAAGGCCGAGCTTTCCTGCGCCAACGCCTACGGCACCGGAGGAAACGAGAATAATCTCATGCCCCATATTATGCAAATCCGCAAGTACAAGCACAAGCTTTTCCATACGCGCTATATTCGTTTTTCCCGTCTTATGAGTAAGGCTTGAAGTACCCACCTTAACAACAATTCTTTTTTTATCAAAATTGCTCATATCATAGACTACCCCATTATATTAATATTATAATCTGTAATATTATAGCACAATGAAAATTCAGTTTCAACAATTATTCCTCATAAACGGGAAATATTAGCACATAATACCACTGAAAACACAATTCGGGGGTTAATTATGACAAGAAGAAATTTCATAAGGCTGTCGTCATATACTGCGCTTTCGCTTGTTTTGCTGATAGCGTTTGCAATGACAAACACAAGAAATATGAATACCTACAAAAACTCGCTTGAGGTCAGCTACCGTCAGTCGCTCGCGGAGCTTGACGAATGCCTTGACAGCGTAAACACGGACCTGACAAAGAGCCTTTATTCAAATTCCGCAGAGGAAATGAAGGAAATCAGCAGAGACCTCTATGCAAAATGCTCGGTTGCAAAAAACGCAGTCAGCCGGCTTCCCGTTTCGCAGATGGAGCTCGGAAACACTTACAAATTTTTATCTCAGGCAAGCGACTACGCACAGTACATCGGTACAAAAATTGAACGCGGTGAGGTAATCAGCGACAAGGAGCACAAAAACTTAAAAGTACTTCTTAAATACGCAGGCGCGCTTTCAAAGAGCACGGCGGAAATGGTTGATATAGCCGAACGCGGAGCAAAAATTACGGACGGCGCAGTTAAAAACACCGCAAAAATCAGCGCCTCACCGCTGAAAAACAGCTTTTCGCAAAGTGCAAAAAGCTTTGAAAGCTTCCCTTCCCTGCTTTATGACGGCCCGTTTTCGGACCAGGTGCTCAACAAGGAGAGCGAGCTGCTGAAAAAGGCAAATGCTGTAAGCAAAAACGATTGCAGGCGCATTGCGGCAAGGGCGCTTGAAACAAACGAAAACCGTATTTCTTACGAAAACGAAAGCAAGGGCAGACTGCCTTCCTACACATTTAAAAGCGGAAGATACACCGTTGCAGTTACCAAACAGGGCGGTTACCTGAAATCCGTACTGTATTCGGGTAAGATTAACGAAAGCAATATAAGCGAAAAGAACGCCGCGGAGCTTGCGCAGAAGTTTCTTAATAAAATCGGCTACACGGATATGAAGCAGTCCTATTATTCGGTCAACGAAAATGTTTGCACAGTCAATTTTGCATATGCAAAAAGCGGAGTTTACTGTTACAGCGACTTGATAAAGGTTTCCGTTTCAATGGATAACGGCGATATTATTGCTCTTGACGCTTCAACCTACCTTACCAACCACAGGGACAGGACGGCGTTTAAAGCAAAAATCGGCAGCGCTGCGGCGCAGAAAAAGCTTTCGCCGTATCTTACTGTTAACGGTATTAAAAAAGCAGTAATCCCAAAAGAAAACGGCACCGAGGAGCAATGCTGGGAATTCTTTTGCACAAGCCTTGACACGGGTGAGGACACGCTTATTTATATCAACAACCGCACCGGCAGAGAAGAGGATATTCTTCTTTTACTCTACTCTGACAGCGGAACGCTTGTAAAATAAATGAATAAAACCGAAAAACCGTGTAAAACTAAAACAAGAAAAACTGAAAGGAAAATAAATATGAAAAGAATAATTACAATCATTTTAGCAATTGTTGTTACCGCGGCTGTATTTACCGCCTGCCGTAATAACGGAGACACGCTCGGCACAACGGGCACTACCAACGCTGCCGAAACCACAACGCAAACCACAACCAACCGCGCCGATGAGGCTATGACCGATATGAGCGACGACGTAAGCGAAGCGGGCGAGGAAATCAAGGACCGCGCTGACAAGGTCGGAGACGATATCGGCGAAGGCGCTGACGACATTGCAGACGGTATCGGAGGAGCTGCAGACGAAGCAGGAGACGCTGTTTCGGACGCAATGGACTAAGAAAAGAGCTTCGGCTCTTTTTTTGTTTGTAAAAATAACTGTTGCATAATTGAGGTAAATAATATATAATATTAGCTGTTAAAAATTAAACAATATATTTTATTTAAAGAAATGAGGTAATTTTCAATGGACGCTTTAAACAAAAAGACAATTGAAGATATCGACGTTAAGGGCAAAAGAGTTCTTGCCCGCTGTGACTTCAACGTTCCGCTTAAGGACGGAGTAATCACTAACGACAAAAGAATTGTTGCGGCTCTGCCCACAATCAAATACTTAATGGAAAACGGCGCAAAGGTTATTCTTTGCTCTCACCTTGGCAGACCCAAGGGAGAATACAAGCCGGAATTCAGCCTTGCTCCCGTTGCTGCAAAGCTCAGCGAATACCTCGGCACAGAGGTTAAGCTTGCACGTGACCCCGAGGTTGTAGGCGCTAACGCAAAGGCTATGGCTGCAGAGCTCAAGGAAGGCGAAGTAATGCTCCTTGAAAACGTACGTTACAGAGCCGAAGAAACCAAGAACGAAGAAAACTTTTCAAAAGAGCTTGCTTCTCTTGCTGACGTATTCGTTAACGACGCTTTCGGCACGGCTCACAGAGCTCACTGCTCAACAACAGGCGTTGCTGCATATCTTCCTGCAGTTTGCGGTTACCTTATTCAGAAGGAAATCGAATTTATGGGCGGCGCTCTTGCTAACCCGAAAAGACCGCTTGTTGCTATCCTCGGCGGCGCCAAGGTAAGCGACAAAATCGGCGTTATTACAAACCTTATTGACAAGTGCGACACAATCATTATCGGCGGCGGTATGGCTTATACCTTTATGAAATATCTCGGCCACACAATCGGCACCTCCCTTCTTGAGGCTGACTGGGTTGAACAGGCCGGTCAGATGATGAAGGACGCAGAGGCTAAGGGCGTTAAATTCCTTATTCCGATTGATAATAAGGTTGGTAAGGAATACGATGAAAACACCGAAGCTATGATTGTTAATTCTGACGAAATCCCCGACGGATGGATGGGTCTTGATATCGGTCCTAAGTCTCAGGAGCTCTTCGTTGACGCAATCAAGGGCGCAGGAACTGTTATCTGGAACGGTCCTATGGGCGTTTCCGAATG
>JAFYGD010000078.1 GCA_017543415.1 Eubacterium sp.
CGGTATACATCATACCGTAGAAAATGTAAGTAACATAAGCATATACAATGTACTTTGACTGCGGAATGAACGGAAGCTTTGTAAACATAAGCCCTGCCGCCACAGCCATGGGAATTGAAAACCAGAAAATATAAGGTCTGAAACGGCCCCACTTGGTTGGCTTTCTTGAGTCAATGAAAGCGCCCCACATAGGGTCGTTGATTGCGTCCCAGATTCTTGCTATAAGCATTAAGATGGTAATCTGATGAAGCGGAATTTTAAGCGTATCCGTATAAAATACGGTTAAAAATGAGCCTATAAGCGAAAAGGTTAAAAGGCCGCCTGCGTCGCCGAGAGCGTAGCCGACTTTATCCTTCAGCTTAATGCCGTGAGTTAAAGATTGTTCTGCCATAAATACCCTCCAAAATCATAATAGATAGTCTATTACTTTTATTTTACTGTTTTTAACACTTTCGTCAAGTGTAATTTATTTTACAAGCAGCGAAATGCCGCTGATTGCCATAAGGACATAGGTTGTTATCATAAACCATTTTTTGTTGATATGCCTGAAAATAATATTGCCAACCCAGAGGGCGCCGAAAAGCACGGCAATACATATTCCGAGCAGGATAAACAGCTTTGTATTAAAGTAACCCGCTCTTATATCGCTGAAAAGAACGATAGTATTAAGCACCGCCCACACGGCTGAAACCGTTACCCTGAATTCGTCCCTTCCCTTAATCTTCTGGGAAGCGTAAACAACAAGCAGCGGACCGCCGCAGATAAACATACCGTGAACAACTCCTGCAACAACAAGAACGATATAAAGAAGAAAACCTGTTTTACCTTTCTTTTCTTCATCGTCTTTCTTCTTGTATTTCTGCATCAAGGCATTGAAAATGCCGATACCTACAAAAACAAGAACAATTACGCCGAGCAGCTTATAAAGCAGCGCCGCGTTAATTGAAAACTGCTTTGTTATTACCATACCGACAACCATGCCGACAAGCATAATTGAAATGATTTTGATAAATTCCTTTTTGTTAAGCGATTTATGGTTTAAACCGATAACGCCGAGCGAAAGTACAATTCCAATAACGTTTAAAACAGGCTTTGCGGTACCGTAACCCACAAGCATAATTGAAAACGGCATTGCAAGCACCGTTCCGGCAAAGCCCGTTATGCTCTGGATAACGTTTGAAATAAATACAACTATAACAAAAAGGACGTCCTTAAAGTCTATCATCAGTAAACTGCTACCTCTAAGCCAAGCATATTTCCGAGCGCCTTAAGCTCATCGGTAATGTTGCCCATAGCAACTGCAAAATGCGGCTCCCAGCCGTCCTTGATTGAGTTATTAACGAAAGCCTCTGCCGAATTATCGGTTTTAACAACGATAGAGGTTCCGTAAAACTGCTGCGGCTTGTCAAGCGCCTCTCCCCCTGCAACAAACAGGCGGAAGGTGCCGTCAGCCTTTTTGCCAACGCGGAAAATTGTAACCTCGCTTTCAGCCTTACAGCCGAATTCAAGGGTAGGACCTATTTTACGGTTGCAGTGAAGTCCTGCGCATGCGCCCGTATCCTCACGCGCGAGCGAGCAGGCAGCCATACCGCAGTGCCAGAAGGTAACGGTATTTTCCTTTTCGTCCATTGAAACAGGGTCGCCGAAGAAGGCGGACTTGCCCGTCAGGAAGGTTGAAATATACATTGAAAGCGCGCCATAGGTATCAGCCTCACAGGCAGAAGCTACGCCGAGGTCGTTAAGTATACCGAGCACGGAGCATACGGGAGTACCGAAGGCGGTAAAGAAATCGGGCCAGCAACGTGAAGAAAGCGCTCCGATATTGTTCTCTTTAACAAATTCGTCATACGCCCTGTAAAGCCTTGCAAAGTCAAGCACGTTATTTTCTGCAATATTTTCAAGACCTCTGATTCTTGTTTTTGCGTCTGCAAGATATTCTTTTATGTCATTCTCTGTAAAGGTTTTCGCCTTGTCAATAAGTTCCCTTGCCTCAATGGAAACAAGACCTGCGCCGAAGGTGGTAAGCATTTCCATATCAAGCGCTCTGCCGAAGCCGAAGCCCTGCGGTGTATGACCTATCTGGGCAATATTAAGGGATTTAAGCGCCTTTTTAACCTTTGCGGCGGCGATGGAGGATTTTACCTTGCTTATTACCTTCTCTTCATCAGCAGAGCCGAAAATGTATTCAAAAGGTCTGTTAAACGCGGTAAGCACGTTGCCTGCTGAATATGCGCCGGTAAGCGAATTAAGGCGAAGGCGCGTACCGTCAATAACGGGCTCGCGCAGAGTCCAGAGTAAAACGGGACAATCAAATTTACGAAGCGCCTCTGCAATATAAGCGCCGTTTGCAAAGGTGACATTCTGAACAATAAGAAAATCGGGAGACTTACCTTCTGTAAAGGTGTTTACCTTGTCAACGCTTAAAAGCATTTCATCGGGAACAATTACCCCGTTATCTATACTTTTTAATAATGCTACTGACTTATCAAATTCCTTCTGTGCGCTTTCAAGGTGATAGGTAGGCACACCGATAGGAATATACACAAAACTGAAACTCATAACTGACTCCTAATATTTAAGCTTTATATTTTCACCTATTAAGCCGACGTGAGCGCCCTGCTTAACAAGCGGTTCCCTATCCTTATGGGCAATAACCCATTTGTTTTTCTGAAGAAGCAGCGCGCTTTCACTGTCAGCACAGCGCTGTTTTTCTTCAAGAGGAGTATTTGTACCGCGCGGCAGGACAACTATATCCTTAAAGCCTTCATCGTTTACGCGGCAGGGCGAAAGGTGAAGCGTTGTCTGGTACATTTCAAGCGCCGTTCCCTTCGGTACAAAGAACACTTTTTCATTACCTACGGTAAAGGTGTTGTCCTCTATCTGCCAGACGTGGCCGAGAACGAGCATAAAATCCGTTACGGCAATGTTGATTTCGCTGCCCTTATGGTATTCAAAACCGTTGTAGGTAGTATTTCTTCCGTTACAGTAACCGAACTGAACCGGCATTCCGCCGTAAAAGATATTCTGAATATCCTCAAAAACGGCTGCTTTTTCCATTTCGGCAACGCTCGGAACATAAACGTTGCCTACAGTCGGGATTTCTGTTTCGGTTTCCATATACGTAATCAGCTCCGAAAATTCGTAGCCGTTTATAATTCTTCCGTAGGTTCTGAACTCCTCGTCAAAAACGGAATATATTTTAACCTCATTTACTTCATTAAGACGTTCAAGCATTTTTTGCTCCTTTCAGCGCTTCAAGAACGGGCGCGCCCTTCCTGATAAATACGGGCGGTTCGCCGAGCGGAGAGTTAACGGTAATCTTACCGCCCTTATACTCCTTGCCGCTCCAGAGATGTACCCAGTTGTCCTTGGGAAGATAAACCTCACGGGTCAGTGTGTTGGGTCTGATTACCGGAGCTACAAGAATACCTCTGCCGAGCAGGTATTCGTGAGCTTCCTCAAACGCTTCTTTTTCATCATAATGGAAGAAGAGCGGTCTTACAACGGCAACGCCGTTTTCTGCATTATATTTAACCGCTTCTTTAAGGTAAGGCTTAAGCGCCTTATGAAGTCTTGCCATTTTTGCGTTGTGGTTAAGCACCGCTTCGCTTGCGTCGTGCTGCGCGTTAAGGTCGGGATTAAGACCTTCGTGGCCTCTTAAAACGGGTGTAAACGCGTTCATTTCACACCAACGCATATACAGCTCCTCGCTGCGTTTAAGGTTAAAGAACGAGGTATAGCCGCCTACATCGCTGTGGGAAAGACCGAAGCCGCAGCAGGAAAGAGTAAGCATTGCGGGAATAACGCTCGGAAGTCCGAAGTCGATTGAAAAATCGGTATGGTTATCGCCGCACCACATCATAGTTGAATAACGCGGAGTGTTTGAATAGCCCGCGCGGGTGAAGAACATAATTTCACCGAGCTTGCCCGCTTCCTCAACAGCCTCGCGGTTTACCTGCGCCCAGCGAGCGGGCCAGGTGTTATGAACAAGCTCCGGGTCCTCGCCGCTGTAAAGCACGCAGTCCGTCGGCAGGTATTCGCCGAAGTCCGCCATCCAGCCTGCAAAGCCGAGTTCAATCATATTCTTTTTAATAACATTTTTAATCCATTCCCATGCGTCGGGATTGGTTAAATCTAACATTGCAGCCGGGAAGGTTGTAATTGTTACGTAATAATCCTCTCCGTCCTTATTCTTAACGGTATAGCCCTTTTCGCTTGCTTCCTTGTATAAAGGCTTTTCAACTGCAAGGAAGGGGTTGATATACCCGAGGACCTTAATTCCCTTCTCGCCGAGCTCCTTGATTTTTTCGTCAAGGCCCGGATAAAGCTCCTTATCCCATTCCCAGTTCCAGAAAAGCTGCTTGCCTACTGCGGTAACGCGTCTGCCCTCCCAGTCCTGAATCCATGCGCCGTTAACGGGGATATTATGGTTAAGCGCTGTCTGAATCTTGCTGAGCATTATATCAGTTCCGCCCTGAATGCCGAGGATGTGGCCGTCATATACCCAGTCGGGAAGCTCGGGCTGTCTGCCGACAATGGAGGTAAGATTTCCTAAAAGTTCCTCAAAGCTGTCGCCGAAGCCGATATAAAACGGTGCGATTTCGTCCGTCTTGATTACAGTTACATTGTCAGCGGTAAAATCGAGCTCGCTTCTTGCCGTACAAAGCGAGTGGAAAAAGTATTTCTTCGAGCTGATAAAGGTAGGCTGGGCATAGTAGGTTTCATAATTTTTGAACGCCTGGCTTTTCTTTGCGTTTTTAATGCCTACAACCTGCTTTACGAGCTTTTTGCCTATCTGAAGGGCGTTGATATGCTCTGCAACCCAAACGTTTGCCTTTTTGCCCTTCAGGTTGAACTCGCTGAAAACCTCGCCGCTGCCGTAAACGAATTCGTCAGCTGATGACGGGAGTGTAAGCCACATTCTGTTAAAACCGTCAAAGCCTTCAAAATCCGCACGCAGATTTTCACCGTCAACAGTAAGGCTGATTTTACCGTAATTCGTTTCAATTACAGCGCTGTTTTCCTCAGCGAAAACAGAGGTGATTTTTGCTTTCACCCTTTCGGTGATTTGCTCGCTGATTTTAAAGGAGCCGTGGCTCATTTTATATGTATTTTCACCCTTTCCGACCTCAAGAGCGGAGGGCTTATACGGGTCAACAGAATAAACGGCAACGCCGTTTCTTTCAATTACAAGAGCTCTTTCATTTATACTGAACTTAAGCACAAAAACACCCCTATTATATTAATTAATTATATTATAATAAATAGTAATACCCTTGTCAATCGACTAATTTAAAAGGCTGTCTATAAAAGACAGCCTTTTTCTTAAAGAATTTTTGTAAGCAGAAGGATGAAAAGAAAGCCTGCTATTGCGAATACCGAACCGATTGCAAGCACAGCGCCGAGCGCACCGCCGATAAAGGCGCGGCGTTCGCTTCCCGTCATCTGAAAATCGCCTGTATTTTCGTTTTCGGGTTCCTCTTCCCCTTTCCTTTTACGAAATTCGGGAACAATAAGCGGAGGGGTTGAAACATCGCTCATATCGGCGATGGTTCTTCCGTCATCGTCATCATACTGCTTTTTGTTTTTCGGCATATTATTCCCCTGCCTTTACGTCATCATAAAGGTGACATACTACAAAGTGACCGGGCTCGATTTCCTTCTGTTCGGGAGCCTGTGTTTTACAGATTTCCATACAGTTTGCGCAGCGGGTGTGGAACTTACAGCCCGCGGGCGGATTTGCAGGTGAAGGAATAGAGCCTTCAAGCACGATTCTTTCCATTTTAACCGTCGGGTCAGGTACGGGAATTGCAGAAAACAGCGCCTTTGTATAAGGATGAAGAGGATTTTTGAAGATATCCTCCGTTTCGCCGTACTCAACAAGATTGCCGAGGTACATAACACCTACTGTATCCGAAATATGCTCAACAACCGAAAGGTCATGAGAAATGAAAAGATATGTAAGGCTGTACTTTTCCTGAAGGTCACGAAGAAGGTTGATAATCTGCGCCTGAATTGATACGTCAAGCGCTGATACAGGCTCGTCACAGACGATGAATTCGGGGTTAAGGGCAAGCGCTCTTGCAATACAGATACGCTGGCGCTGACCGCCCGAAAATTCGTGGGGATACCTGTCCTTATGGAAGGGCTGCAGACCGCAGTTATCCATAATTTTATCAATATAATCGTTATATTCAGCCTTGGGAACTATATTGTGCTCCCTTACAGCCTCGCCGATAATTTCGCCGACCGGCATACGGGGTGAAAGCGATGAGAACGGGTCCTGGAAGATAATCTGCATTTTCGTTCTCATATCGTGCATTTCTTTATTGGAAAGGTCATAAACCTCTTTTCCGTTAAAGAGCACCTGACCGCCTGTTTTTTCACCCGAAAGCCTTAAAATAGTACGTCCTGTTGTGGTTTTACCGCAGCCCGATTCACCAACAAGGCCCATGGTTGTACCGCGTTTAAGGTTGAAGGTAACGCCGTCAACAGCCTTAACGTAGCCGACTGTTTTGGCAATCATACCGTCCTTAATGGGGAAATACTTTTTAAGCGCGTTTACCTGAAGAATGTACTGAGGGTCATACTCAACGGGAGTGAAGGTATTATCAATTTTGAGCTTATCGTTTTTACTCATTATTACTTCCCTCCTTGTTTTCTTCATAGTAACGGTAACAGCTTACCTTATGAGTAGGCGAAAGGCTGATTTCACAGGGATATTCGCCTTTGCAGCAATCAAGCTGCATTTCACATCTGTCCTTAAAGTAACAGTAGTTGGGCATATTAATCGGGTTCGGTACCTTGCCGGGGATTGAATAGAGCTTATCTACGCTCTTGCCGACAACGGGCTTTGAAGCCATAAGACCGATTGTATAGGGATGTGAGGGATGAGCAAAAATCTCTTCCGCAGTTCCCTTTTCAACAATTCTTCCCGAATACATAACTACAACGTAATCAGCCATTTCAGCAATAACGCCGAGGTCATGCGTTATAATCATAATTGAAGAATTAATCTTATTTTTAAGGTTTTGAAGAAGGTCAAGAATCTGCGCCTGAATTGTTACGTCAAGAGCCGTAGTGGGCTCGTCCGCAATAATAAGCTTGGGGTTGCAGGCAAGAGCCATAGCAATCATAACACGCTGACGCATACCGCCTGAAAGCTCGTGGGGATACATTTTGTAAACGCCTTCGGAGTTTGCAATACCAACCATTTCAAGAAGTTCTATTGTTCTTGCCTTGATGTCCTCCTTGGTTTTGCCCTTACCGTCGTGAAGCTCAATAACCTCGTCAACCTGGGCACCGATACGGAATACCGGGTTAAGGCTTGTCATAGGCTCCTGGAAAATCATTGACATAAAGTTTCCGCGGAGCTTCTGCATAGCCTCGGTAGGGGTTTTTGTAATATCATACGCCTTGTCGCCGAGATTAAGACGGATTGCACCGCTAACAATCTGGCCGGTAGGACGCTGAAGGAGCTGCATAATTGAAAGCGAGGTAACAGATTTACCGCAGCCGCTTTCACCAACAACGCCGACAGTTTTACCCTGAGGTACGTCAAAGGTAACGCCGTCTACTGCCTTTGCAGTTCCGATATCGGTGAAGAAATAGGTATGTAAATCTTCAATTTCAATAGCGTTAGCCGCGTTCTTCATAGTGGTTAAATACTCACTTTCGGGAACGTTTTTACGCTTATGCTGTTTTTCATAACCCTTGGTTATCTTTCTGTTTTCCTTTGAAATTCTGCGCGAATCGCGGGCGGAAAGATAGCCTTCTGCTTTTTGTTTAGCCATTATTCCGCACCTCCTTAACGCTTCATCTTCGGGTCAAACGCATCTCTTAAACCGTCGCCTACAATGTTGAAAGCAAGAACGGTTGCAAGAAGAAGCACGCCTGCCGGAATCCAGATAAACCAGTAATTTGTAAGTACAAACGTATCGTTTACGTCGTTGATAATATTACCCCAGGAAGCGAACGGGAAACGAACGCCGAGTCCGAGGAAGGAAAGCGTTGCCTCCATAATAATCGTATTACCGAGACCCATGGTCATAATAACGATGAGCTGAGGAATTACGTTGGGGATTAAGTGTTTGAATATTCTGCGGGGAACGGAAATACCGCACGCTTCGGTAGCGGTCATAAATTCCTGTTCACGCAGCGAAAGTATCTGACCTCGTACCATACGGGCTATACCCGGCCAGCCGAGGAATCCTAAAATCAACATCAGATACAGCATTCTAATTTTACTGTCAAGGTTTGCAGCGTCCATTGCCGCACCGAGAATAATTACAATAGGCATCATCGGGATACAGTAGAAAATATCTACTATACGCATAATAAGGTTATCAATCCAACCGCCGAAATAGCCCGAAATACCGCCGAGGATTACGCCGAGCACGGTTTCTATAATAACTACGATAAAGCCGATGATAAGTGATACACGGCCGCCGTACATAAGACGTGTAAGCATATCCATACCGTTACGGTCGGTACCGAGCCAGTGCTTCTTTGACGGGCCCGAATAGGTATCGAAAATAGTTGTGCCTATTTCCTGTTTAACGTCCCACATCTTCTTGGAAGCGTCATATTTGAGGATATACTCTGCGTCCTTGCCGTCCTCTGTTTTATATGCAAACGAGGTATTGCCCGCCTCAACGGCATCAACAAGCTCATTTTTGAACTCACGGGTAAAGAACACATCGGGACTGATAGCACGAACGATATACTGGCTTACATAGGCAATTTCCTTGTCCTTTTCAAATACAATGCCGTCAGCGTCAATTGTATAATCCTTGCCGTCTGCCTTAAAGGACTTTTCATTCTTTGCATTTGCAAGAAGAGCTGCATATGTAAAATCAAATGAGAACTTATCGTTAGAAGTAGAAGAGCTTACAATCTCTTTACCGGCAATGCCGAGGATTTTACCGTCAAGCGAAACGGTATAGAGTAAATCGCTGATTTTATCAATAGCGTATTTCTTTCCTTTATACTCAAACTCTTTTGCGCCCTTCATAAAGTTGAACAGCGACTGAGCCTGAACCGCACCGCCGAAATTGTCCTTATCGTCAACGATATATCTGAATTCCTCATTAAAGCCTACTGCCGCGTAGTCCTTAACCTGGACATCGCTTCTGTAAAATTTCTGGTCCTCTGCATAAGGGGTTACAAGACCGCCGATAAACGGGAACACGAACATAGCAAGAAGGATAACAAGACCTGTTACCGCA
>JAFYGD010000079.1 GCA_017543415.1 Eubacterium sp.
CCGAGGAAATTATTTATATGAAAAAGGCAAACGCCATTGCCGAAGCTGCGTTTACAGAACTTTTAAACCATGTTAAAGCGGGCAAAACGGAAAAGGAGCTTGCCTCATATTTTGACTATCTAATGGCAAAAAACGGCTCTTACGGTCTTTCGTTTGACACAATTCTTTTAACAGGAGCGCACACCTCCATGCCCCACGGCGTACCATCCGACAAGGTAATAAACGAGGGCGATTTTGTTCTTTTTGACTTCGGCGCAACCTATAAGGGCTACCATTCGGATATGACAAGAACGGTTGTAGTAGGCTCTGCTACCGAGGAGATGAAAAACTGCTACAGCCTTGTTCTTGAAGCACAGACGGCAGGCATTAAAGCGCTCAATGCGGGCGTTAAATGCGCAGACGTATACAAGGCGGCTTACGACGTTCTTGAGCGTGAAAATATGGCGCAGTATTTCCGCCACGGGCTCGGTCACGGAGTAGGCCTTGAAATTCACGAGGGCTTCAATTCCAACCCGAGAAGCACGGACACATACGAGGAGGGCAACGTTACCTCCGTTGAACCCGGAATTTACCTTCCCGATAAGTTCGGAATAAGAATCGAGGACGTCTGCTACCTTTCCTCAAGGGGCAGAGAAAACCTTTCAACAATCACTAAAGAGCTGATTATTTTATAATGAACGCAGTAATTTTTGATATGGACGGCGTGCTTTTTGACACCGAAAGGCTTGCCGTAAAATGCTGGGATGAAATAGGCGTAAAATGCTCTCTCGGCAAGGTCGGATTTATGGTTATGGAAACGCTCGGCAGAACGCGCGAGGAAAGCGTAAAAATCTTTGAAAAGCGCTTCGGCAGCAGGTTTAACAACGATATTTTTCAGGCTGAATACAAGGCGTGGCTTGATTCTTACTATGCCGAAAATCCCGTGCCCGTAAAAGAAGGAGTTAAGGAAACACTTCGGTTTCTGAAAGAAGAAGGCTTTAAGACCGCCGTTGCCTCCTCGTCAAGCGAAAGTTCGGTTATGCACCACCTTGAAAACGCTAAAATTACGGAATATTTTGATAAGATAATCTGCGGCGACAAGGTTAAAAAATCCAAACCCGAACCCGACATATATCTTGAAGCGTGCAGGCAGCTCGGCGAAAGCCCGGAGGACTGCTTTGCCGTTGAGGATTCAAAGAGCGGGCTGCTTTCGGCAAAGCGCGCAGGGTGCGCTGTTGTTTACATTCCCGATTTATACATTGCCGAGAGCGAAAACGAATATGACCTTAAATTCAGTACGCTTACAGAGTTTTTAGTTCACATAAAAAAAGGAACGGAGTGACCGTTCCTTTTTGTTTTAACTGATTTTGTAAATGTTGCCTTCAAAGGCTCTCAAATGCTCGCTTTCATCGGTACGGGTTGAAAGAACCTTGGTCATACGGCTTACATCAATAGGATGCTCCTTAGGCTGCTTACCGAGATTAAGCTCAATGTAATACAGCTCGCCGTTATATTCACGGTAGTAGCAATACATAGGAGCAGGAATACCCTCTGCCCTTCTGAATTCGCCGTAAACAAGCGCCTTGTTTTCCTTCCTTAAAGCGATAGCCTTTTTATAGAAATTCAAAACGCTTTCGGGGTTGTTCATTTCGTCCTCTGCATTATAACGCCTGTAATCGGGCGTTATTTTCAGCCACGGAGTTCCCGTTGTAAAGCCTGCGTTTTCACTGTCTGACCAATGGAAGGGCGTTCTTCCGTTATCACGGGTTCCGGTCTGAATTTTGAACATTGCTTTTTCAGGCTTCATACCCTTTTTGATATAGTCGTTATACTTACCGATAGCCTCTTTATCGTCAATATCGTCTATGGAATCAAACTTTCCGTTGCCCATGGAAAGCTCCTGACCCTGATATATGTACGGCGTACCCCTTAAGGTCATTTCAATAAGAGCGCACACCTTGGAAATATCCTCACGGTAAACTCCGGTTTTATCCACCTTGCCGACAATTCTCGGCTGGTCGTGATTTTCAAAGAAAACGGTTGGCCAGCAGTGATTTGTAAGCTTTGTCTGGAAACGCTCAAATTCAAGCATTACCTTGTACAAATCAAATTCATAATAATCGTAATTGGTATGTCCCTGATTGATAAGGAAGTCAAAGTTGAAGATTGTGTCAAGCTCTTTGCGGTAGTCGGCGGTGAGCATTTTAGTCATTTCAATTCCCGCTCCGCCGCATTCGCCAACGGTGTAAACGTCGTAGTTGCCGAAGCTCTTTTCACGCATTTCACGCAGATATTCGTGAAGGCGCGGACCGTAGAAATAGAATTCTGCGCCCTTGTAGCCCGTAAGCAGACCGAGGAAGGAATTTGCTTCCGGCAGCTCCTTAACCTTGGAAATGAAGTTGATAACGTCCATACGGAAGCCGTCAACGCCCTTGTCAAGCCACCAGTTCATCATTTCGTAAACTGAGTTACGCATATTTTCGTTTTCCCAGTTCAAATCCATCTGCTTTTTTGAGAAAAGGTGCATTGCCCACTGGTCAAGGTTTTCGTAGTAATTCCACGCGGGACCGCCGAAAAGGCTAATCCAGTTGTTCGGAGGGGTAACGCCCTTATCCGTTGCGTCGCGCCAGAAATAGTAATCGTGGTACGGGTTGTCCTTTGATTTAAGCGCTTCCTTAAACCATTCGTGCTCGTCGCTCGTATGGTTAACAACAAGGTCAACAATAAGCTTCATTCCGCGCCTGTGCATTTCGTTAAGAAGGCGGTCAAAATCCTCCATAGTGCCGAACTCGTCCATAATCTTGCGGTAATCGCGGATGTCGTAACCGTTATCGTCGTTGGGCGAATCGTAAAACGGTGAGCACCAGACTGCCGTAACGCCGAGCTCCTGAAGGTAATCGAGCTTTTCGTAAATGCCGTTAAGGTCGCCTATACCGTCGCCGTTGCTGTCCTTGAAGGAGCGCGGGTAAATCTGATATATAACGGCTTCCTTCCACCATTTTTCAGTCATCTGACCTTCGTTGGTAATAACCTCGTCCCTTTCAAGATTGAAAAGGTTGCAGATTGTCTGAATAGTCTTTTTGTTGAAAAGACCGGCAGTCAAAGGAGTAAGCGCCTTTAGCTTCATTTTGCCGATAGCTCCCGTTTCAATAAGCGAGGTAGGAAGCCTGAAGGCAAGCATAAGCTTTTCAAGCATATCCTTTGCCATTGGATTTTTCATAGCCTCTTTAATAGAGGTATTCGGTGTAATTTTTTCCATACTGTCACCTCTGTTTAAAATTCCCTTTAATTATACCACCGCTTTAAGTTTTTTTCAACATCTTAAAGGCGTAATTTGAGTCGCTTTTATATAAATTGTTAAAAAAATAACAATTTTATTCGGCGGATTTTGGTTATTTAATTGTTTTTCATTAAAATATGTAAAAATTGTTTGATTTTCGGCGAATTTATGTTATTATTATATGGGTTTAAATTAACCTTATAATTTACAATATATTATATGAGGTGTTATTTATGCAAAAGAAAGTAAGTAAGATTCCGTTTAACGGCACACCCGAGCAGGAGGCAAAGCTCAGAAAAGTTATTGCCGAAAACAAAGAGGATAAAAGCCGCCTTATGGCTGTTATGCAGGAAGCTCAGGAAATTTACGGCTACCTTCCCATGGAGGTTCAGGAAATTATTGC
>JAFYGD010000080.1 GCA_017543415.1 Eubacterium sp.
ATCAGCGGAGCTCCGCTTGTCATTCCGCCGAGCACGCCGCCGTTATTGTTTGACTTCAGCGCAACCCTGCCGTCTTTAATTTCATATTCATCGTTTACAGCCTTTGCGTCAGCATTGGCAAAGCCGAAGCCGAGCCCGAACTGAACGCCCTTAACGGCGGGAATACCGAAAAGATATGACGAAAGCACGCCTTCAACGGTATCAAACATATTGCCGCCCGCTCCTACTGGAAGTCCGATTGCGGCACACTCAATTTCACCGCCTATACTGTTAAGGTCTGCTTTGTATTTTTCAATTTCAGCCCTCATCTTTTCCTCTGCTTCATCGTCAATTACGGAAAAAGCTTTTGAGGTAAGCGCTTCAAGCTGTTCTTTTGACACGCCGTTCATATCAAACGGTGTATCGCTGACAGAGCCAATGCGCTTAATATGAGCGCCTACGGTAACGCCCTTTGCTTCAAGCGCCTGTTTTGCAATTGCACCCGCAAACACGAGCGGTGCGGTAAGCCTTCCGCTGAAATGGCCGCCTCCGCGAATATCGTTATTACCGCTGAATTTAACAAAGGCGGGATAATCGCTGTGGCTCGGGCGCGGAACATATGAAAAACTTTCATAATCGGAGCTTACTGCGTTTTCGTTTTCAATAAGCACGGCAAGCGGAGCGCCCGTTGTAACACCGTCCTTTACACCCGAAAGAATACGCGGGATATCCGTTTCAACACGCCGGGTTGATACACTGCTGCCCGGTGCGCGGCGCGCCATATCTGCATTAATCCTGTCAAAGTCAAGCTTTATTCCGCAAGGCAGCCCGTCAATAACGCAGCCGATTGCTTCACCGTGACTTTCACCGAAAACGCAAAGCTTTATTCTGTTACCGATTACTGATGACATCGGCATTTCCTCCTGATGAGAGATAGTCCGAAAAGAATTCGGGGTAGGATTTATTTACACTGAAGGGCTCGGTAATCTCCGTTTCTCCTTCCGCAGCGGCGGCAGCTATACTGAATGCCATAACAATTCGGTGGTCGTTATAGCCGTCAAGCAATGCGCCGTGAGGACAGCCGCCGTTTATTTCCATTCCGCAGGGCGTTTCAACAGCGTTCACGCCCATTTTTTTAAGATTATTTACAACGGAGCTTATTCTGTCCGACTCCTTGAATCTGAGCCGTTCTCCGCCCCTGATGACCGTTTTGCCCTTAGCAAATGCCGCAAGCACGGCAATTACGGGTGCAAGGTCGGGGGTATTACTTACATCTGTTTCAATTCCGACAAGAGACGATTTTTTAACGCGGACGCTGTTTTCGCTTACCGTTATATCCGCGCCGAAAAGGCGGAGAATATTGACTATTTCTCTGTCGCCCTGAAGGGAATTCATATTTAATCCGCTGACCGTTACGTCGCCGGTTAGCGCGCCCCCCGCAAGGAAGAACGCCGCCTGCGACCAGTCGCCTTCGGGAACATAATCAGAATTTATATAGGTCTGATTGCCTTTAATATAATAACCGTTATTATTTTCATTAATTGTTATTCCGAAATGCGACAGCGTTTTAACCGTCATATCTGCATACGGCTTTGACTGAAGCGGTGTTAAAAGTATAATTTCACTGTCATTATCAAGCAGGGGCAGAGCGAACATAAGCCCAGATATGAACTGTGAGCTGATGTCGCCCATTATTTCGTACTTTCCCGGCATAAGCCTACCGCTGATACTGAAAGGAAGGGCTCCGTTATACTCGCATTTTACACCGTGTTCCGGAAGAAGGCGTAGATATTCGGTAAGCGGTCTTTCGGAAAGACCCGCTTTGCCTGTAAAGGTAACCGCCTTGTCAAGCGCTGCGGCAATCGGAATTAAAAATCTGAGCGTTGAGCCCGATTCTCCGCAGTCGATTATCTCTTTATTTTCCCTGAGCGCCTTCAGGGCGTTTTTTGTTGCCTTAATATCATCTGACAGAGCTGTGCTTTTAAGCTCTGTTCCGGCAAGGAAGGAGCATATTTCAGCCCTGTGAGCATATGACTTTGAAACAGGCGCGGCTACACAGCCTTTCAGCTCCGCGTTTTTTAACCTTACTGTTTCCATATCAGACACCGAAGAAGTCTTTGAGCCCGTCATACTCAATTTCCTTAATATCAGCCGAGCCTATTTCATTAAGCATAATTAACTTAACTCCGCTGCCTTCTCTTTTTTTATCTGAGTTCATTGCGTTAACTGTTTGCAAAAGGCTGTGGCTGTCTTTTGTTTTAAGATTGTACTTTTTTAGCACGGCTGAAATTCTTTGCGCGGTTCCCAAAGGAGTAATTCCGTTTTGTTCACCGGCAGTACAGGCAATAAGCATACCTATTGCTACCGCTTCGCCGTGGGATATATTTTCAAAGCCGTTAAGACGCTCTATGGCGTGGCCTGAGGTATGGCCGAAATTGAGCAGCGCTCTTTCGCCTTTTTCCTTTTCATCGTTTTCAACTATTTCTGCCTTAATTGAAACGCATTCAAAAATAATATCTTCAATTATTTCCTTTGCGTTTTCCTTTTCAAGCTTATCAAACAAAGAGGCGCTTTTAATACACGCGGTTTTAATTGCCTCCGCAATACCTTCGGCAAAACAGCTGTCCGGAAGTGTTTTTAAGGTAAGAGGGTCAATCAATACCAGGCGTGGCTGATGAAATGCGCCGATAAGGTTTTTGCCCTGCGGCAGATTAACGGCAGTTTTTCCGCCGACCGAGCTGTCAAGCTGAGCAAGAAGCGAGGTCGGGAGCTGAATATAATCTATTCCGCGAAGGTAAACGGCGGCAGCAAAGCCCGCAATATCACCGCAGACTCCTCCGCCGAGAGCTACAACAAGGTCTTTTCTTGTGAATTCATTTTCGGCAAGGAATTCGGCAAGCGAAACAACGGTTTTCGGTGTTTTTGATTTTTCACCCGCAGAAATAACATAGCTGACAGTTTCAAATCCGTTTGCCCTGAGCTGCTCAATAACCAAATCACCGTAAACGGGAAAAACGTTAGTATCGCTTACAACGCATACTTTTTTTGCAGAGGTATGCTTTTTTATATGCTCGCCGAAGGAGGAAAGCAGATTTTCTTCAATAATAACTTCATAACCGCCGCCGGCGTTTACAAAAAGCTTTTTCACGCTGCTTTCTCCTTTGCATAATAATTCACTTTATATAATAATATATAAATTATAATAAGTCAAATTATATTGATTTATGTTAGATTTTTTTAATAATAAAAACGGCTCAGGTAAAACCTGAGCCGTCTTATTTAATTAGTCGCCGAAAATATCTTCATTTAACTTTCCGCCGGCCGGGTTGGTCGGACCGTAGATATCGTCATCGATTTTGTCACCGCTGTCGGTAAAAACCGAATTATACGGAAGTTTGTACTTACGCACATCGACAATCGGCGTACGGTAAGTTCTTCTCATTTAACAGACGCACCTCCGATTACATATTCTGAGTATCATCTGCTAAGTTTGAGTATACTGTGTGAATAGCATCAGAACTATCTTTATAGGTTAAGAATGTTCTGTATCTTACTCTTGTAGCACCTGAGAAGTACGGAGTACCGTCTGCAGCCTTTCTAAGGAAGGATACGTTAATGTTTCCGTATTCAGTGCTCTTGGTGTACTTAAGTCTGTAAGCACCGGGAAGGTTCTTATAGGTTGTAAGAGTAAGGTCATCAGCTGCAATCTCCTGGTTGCCGATATACATAAGTATACCGCACTCTACAAGAGAGTTTCCGTCGGGAAGATAAAGCTTACCGTTCATTGTAAACTTATTGTTGGAAAGAACAAATCTGTCACGAACAGTTGTGCGCGGAGCGTTAACAATGAACTCATTGGTTTCAAGAGCTTCGTTGTAACCGTCCTCATCCTCATAAAGAACGATTGTTGCAGCGCTGTCAGCAAAGAACTTGAATTCGCCGTCTTCGTTTGCATCAAACGGAACCTCTGTTCTCTTGGCTGCAGGGTCATACTCTCCTCTGAGAGCACTCCATGTTTCAAAGCTAATGCCTTCAACGATGGTCATCTTATAAAGCTCGCCGCCACGGTTTACGCCGACACCCTTTACAAGGCTGTCTTCTTCGCCGCAAATTGTAAGCTTACCGGGAACGGTCTTAACCTTTGTACCGGTTTCAACAATTGCTTCGGGGTCAATTTCAACCTTGCCGTTGTATGGGATTTCAAAGTCGCAACTTGCGTCACGGCTTGCGTTGTAGATTGTAAG
>JAFYGD010000081.1 GCA_017543415.1 Eubacterium sp.
AGGACGCTCTTGCAGCAACCAAGGCTGCTGTTGAAGAGGGTATTGTTGCCGGCGGCGGCGTTGCTCTTATCAACGCAATTCCTGCTGTTGAAGCTCTCCTTGATACAGACGATGCTGACTATAAAACCGGCGTTCAGATTGTACTTAAGGCTCTTGAGGAGCCTGTACGCCAGATTGCCGCTAACGCAGGCCTTGAGGGCTCTGTTATCGTTGATAAAATCAAGAACAGCGAAAACGGCTTCGGCTTTAACTTTGCAACCAACGAATATACCGATATGCTTTCAGCAGGTATCGTTGACCCCGCAAAGGTAACCCGTTCAGCTCTCCAGAACGCAGCTTCTGTTGCAGCTATGGTGCTTACAACGGAAAGCCTTGTAACCGAAATCAAAGACCCCGCAGCAGATGCAGCGCAGGCAGCAGCAATGGCAGCAGCACAGGGCGGCGGAATGTATTAAAAAATTAAAGGCTGACTTTAATAGTCAGCCTTTTTTATTTGTAAATTCTTTCAATTCTCGGATTAACCATAAGGGGCGAAATGTCAACGCTTGCGGTGTCGCCGGGCTTGATGTCCGTTCCCGTAATGTCAACCGCCGTATGCGAAAGCCCTATTCCGCCTATAACAAAATGCAGCTCTCCGTTAATCCTGACGTACATTCTCTTTTTATTAAGGAATCTTTTAACTATTCCTAAAATGTATCTTATATCGTATTGCTCTTTTTCTTTTGTGAGCCCGAATCCGTCATAGTGTCCGATAGGCACTATGGCTATTTTTGTTTCACGCTTTGTTGTGTATGTCCCGTTATAGCCAACGCTGTATCCTGCGGGAACCGTCTTAACGTCAACAACTTCCGCTTCAAGCGTTCCGAGCCTGTTAAGAGCGAGCTTGCTTTTTGTTATAACTCTTCCGGTAAACGCAGAGCCTATACGCGCGCTGTCAAGGCATACGTCATCAACGTTCAGAAGAGCGGGGGAATTAGCGCAGTGAAGAGTACCCACTTCGCCAACAGCCTTTTTAATCTGCTCCATAGTGTCCTTAAACATAACAAGCTGCGCCTTTGTCAGCTCTCTGTTGCGGAAAGCGGAGGAAAAATGCGTGTAAGCGCCCGTAAACTCAAGGTTCGGCAGGGAATAGCATTTTATTGCATCCTCAACCTCGCCCGGCATAAATCCGTAGCGCGCCATACCCGTATCAATTTTTAGGTGGCATTTTGTTGTAACGCCAAGCTCCTGCGAAACCTTGCTCATTACCTCGGCTGCGTTGAGCGAACCGATTGTTGCAATACATCCGTTTTCAGCTATTGTTTTCGCCTCGTCTTCAATACAGGTTGAGCGCATAACAAGTATGTCCTCGCTATCAAGGATTTCCTTTAAAACGGGAATATCGCTTACCTCAGTAACGGCAAAGGTCTTAATACCGTGTTCCTTTAAAACGAGCGTAAATTCCTTTATGCCGAAGCCGTAGCCGTTGCCCTTAACAACGCCAATAAGCGGAACACCCGCCTTGTTCTTTATCAGCTCAATGTTTTCATCAAGCTTTGCTCTATCAATTACATATCTGCTCATATTTAATCATCCTAACCTTTTTCGGCTTCCCCTTGGGGGGAAGCTGTCAGCCGGAGGCTGACTGATGAGGGGTTATCTTATCTTTTTGAGTACCTCTGTACCAATGTTATAAAGCTTGTAAACGGGCTTGTTTATAACATAGTCAAATTCGCCTATAAACTCTTTCATGTATCCGCCGAAGCCGTGCTTGAAGCGCCAGAGTCCGTAATGCGGGTTATCGGGATTCTGGCAGTCGCCGCTTATTCCGCCGAAGTCGTAAACCTTGCAGCCGCACTCCATGCCCCATTGCATCATTGCCCACTGAAGCGCGTAGTTCGGGTAAACGTTTCTGTGCGCGTTTGAGGAAGCGCCGTACTGGTATTTCATAACGTTCTGTCCCCATTTAATTGCAAGAGTTCCTGCAATTGCTTTCCCTTCATAGTAAGCCATATAGAGCCTTGCGTCATCTGTCATGCAGTCAAGGATTTTTTCAAAGTACCATTTCGGCCTTGTTGAAAAGCCGTCGCGCTCTCCTGTTTCAGCCATAATGGCAACAAAATCGTCAAGCGCCTCCTTGCCGCAGATTTTAACCTCAACGCCCTTCTTCGGGGCTTTTCTTATGCGGTTGCGGTAATCGGGCTTGAAGGTGAGCATAAGCTCTTCTTCGCTTAAGCCGTTGTAATCAAAGCAGTAAACAAAGCGCGGCTGAACGTTTTCAAAGTCCATACATCCGGGGTTGAGCTCAACAAAGCCCATGTCTGTAAGATGCTCCTTGTACGCCTTGTTTTCAATTACTATTTCGGGGTCAATTTTAAGGCAGTATGCCTTGTATTCTTTACCTATTTCAAGCAGAGCGTCAAAAAGCGCGTCAAAGGTTTCAAAGTCGTCCTCGTCTGCAACAAAGCCTCTGCAGGCATACATAAGCGAGTTGCCTATAACGGGAATTGAGCGTATAAGAACTGCCGCTGCGCCTTTTATTTCGCCGCTTACGTCCTTAAGCATAACGGCTTCCCACTTCCATGCGGATTTAACCTTTGCCCACTTTGAAGAGTGCTGGAACAGCCCCTTAGGGTGTCGCTTTATAAATTCTTCATATTCGTTAAGATTGTTTTCGTTTACTCTTTCAATCATTGTGCCTTCTCCTTAATCTACATTAACTTTCATTATACCATAACTTAAAGTAATTGTAAAACATATTTTAACAGTTTACATTCTATTCTTTATGTGATATTATTTATTTATAATTATGGAAACGGAGCAACAATATGAAAAAGGAAACTATTTTAATTATTAAAA
>JAFYGD010000082.1 GCA_017543415.1 Eubacterium sp.
ACAGTCGGTTAAATCGTCAATGCTTACTTCAGGCTCAATTACGGCGTAGGAGGAAATATCCGTTGCCTCCTCCTCAACAGAGGTAACCGTACCTATAACGAGTCCCTTGGGAACGGTACCGCCGATACCTGCGGTACAGATAATTGAGCCGTAGGCAATATTTGTTGATGAGGAAAGGTTTGCCATTTTGCACTTTCCTTCGGTTGCAAGCTTTCCGTTACCCGTTACATAGGATATTTCGCCCGAAATGATTTCATATGCGGAAACGTTAAAGGAGGAATCAAGAACGGTTTTTACAACGCTGTAATCGGGATAAACCTTTTCAACAACGCCGACCAGCGCGCTGCTGTAAAGCACCGCGTTGCCAACCTTAATTCCGCTGAGCGAGCCCTTGCTTATTGTAAAGGATTTATAAACGTCCGCGCTGTCACGCGCGATAACGCTTGCCTGAACGAATTCGTAATCGGGATTATCCTCTTTAAGTCCTAGGAAGTCCTTGTAAAGCTCGTTTTGCTTTTTTAAGTTTTCATAATCGGCAAGCCTTGCCTTGTAATCGCTTACCTGATTTCTTAAGCTTTGAATTTCCTTTTCATATTCGGCGTTGCCTTTAAGATTGCCGAAAACGCGGTCAATGCCATTGCTGATTTTTTTAGCAACATAGTGCGCAGGGGCAAACACGGAGCCTACAACGGCTGACTGCGCCGTTTCCGCACGTCCTGCTGCGCCTGCAATAAGCGCGCCGGCAAGTAAAAGCGCAATAACGCTTAATATGATTTTAAAGCGTGTATTTTTAAAAAAGCCTTTCATTTACTTTGCCCTTCTGAGTTTAATTGATGTTCCCTTTGCAACGCAGTCCGCAGGATTTTCGGGAACGATTACGGGGATTTTGATTTCTTTTTCAAGCAGCTCCTTAAGTCCCCTGAGCTTGCTTGCGCCGCCCGTAAGGTAAACGCCCCTGTCCATAATATCCGCCGCAAGCTCGGGCAGAGTTACTTCAAGGGTTTCCTTAACTGCGTCAATAATCTTTCCTACGGGTTCAAGCAGCACCTCGCGGATATCTGCGGAGGATATTTCAGCCGAAGCCGGAAGACCGTCCTCAAGGCTTCTGCCCTTGATTTCCATTACAGCCTCTCCGTCGTAGGGTGAAGCGGAGCCGATTTTAAGCTTTATGTCCTCTGCGGTACGCTCGCCGATAAGGAGCGAATGCTCTTTTTTCATATATTCAACAATAGCTTCGTCCATAGTTTCGCCGCCGAGCTTAATGCTGTTGCACGAGGCAATGCCGCCGAGCGATACAACCGCAACGTCACAGGTGCCGCCGCCGATGTCAATAATCATTGAGCCTGTTGCCTCATAAACGGGAAGCCCTGCGCCCAGAGCAGCAGCCATTGGAGCTTCAATAAGCTCAACATCCTGCGCGCCCGCGGAGCGTACGGCGTCCTCAACTGCGCGGCGCTCAACCTCGGTAACGCCCGAAGGAACGCTGATTACAACGCGCGTTTTTGTAAAAATACTGCGCTTGCTTGAACGGTACATAAAATCGTGGAGCATATCCGCAGTCATATCAAAGTCCGCAATAACTCCCGTGCGGATTGGCATAACGGGAACTATTGAGCCCGGAGTTCTTCCTATCATTTTTTTAGCCTCGTCACCCGTTGCAAGCACGCGCTTTGACTTAACGTCAACAGCAACAACGCTTGGCTCACGGATAATAATATGTCCCCTTCTGTCTGCAACAAGGGTGTTTGAGGTTCCGAGGTCAATACCTAAATCTCTTGAAAAAATCATATATGTATTCTCCTAAAAAGATATTAATCAAAATGTCAGAAATATATTATATAATATAAATCAGTCAATCTCAACAATAAAATAATAATTCATAAAATATTAAATTTAGGCACAAAATATAGGGGCAGCGCTCAGCTGTCCCCTACAAAATGCGACATATTGTTACAGGTTAACAGAAAAGGTATAACCCTGGCGGCGCACATCGTCAATAACCCTGCCGAGCACTGCGGCATTGGTTTTGCTGACGGCGTGAAGCAGCATAATTTCACCCGGATGAGTACCTTCACAGATTGCAGCAAGAGCCTGCGCTTCATCGGGCTGCTGCGACGGGTCCCAGTCCGCATAGGCATATGACCAGAAAACGCTTTTGTAGCCGAGGGACTGCGCTATTGCAAGGCTCTTTTCGGAAAACTCGCCTTTCGGAAAACGGAAATAACTCATTGTATAATTGTAATTGTCCTTGATATACCTGTGAAGAAACTCGATTTCCTCCTTTGCGGTGGCGGTGTCAAGCTCATCCATTGAATAGTGGCGGTAGGAATGATTGCCTACAATATGCCCCTCGTCAAGCATTCGCTGAATAAGCTTTGGGTTATCCTTTGCAAAGTCATAGGTAACAAAGAAAACCGCCTGCACCTGCTTTTCCTTAAGAGTGTCAAGAATTGACGGTGTGTAGCCGTTTTCATAGCCCTCGTCAAAGGTCAGGCAAACGCTTTTTTCATCGTCAAGCAGCCACTGCGCGTTGAGGTCAAAATAGTCCTTGTTAAGCCTTACGGGCTCTGCGGGCTGTTCGTGGTTTTCAATTTTTCCCGGCCCCCAGATTACCTTTTTCGGCGAAAGGCTTTCAATGCCCGCAACCGCCTTTGCGGTTGGTTCTGTTGTTGTTGAATCGCTAATTGTTGTTGATACCGAATTATTACCGGTTGTATTATTTTCAGCGCTCATGTCTGCGCGGCAACCCGTTAAAAGTGCAGCGCAGATAAGCACGGGTAAAAGCTTTTTCATTAAAAATCCTCCTCCGTTTTAGTTTTTAACGGAGAAGGAAAAATATATATGTAAAGTTTTTGAATTTAATCGTGGTCAATTTTCCAGCTTGCGGAAATTACGCCTTCATTTTTACCTACAAGGGTAATAAGATTTTCAATAACCGCATCGTCACGGATTTTTGTTGAAATATAGGCGCGGATTTTCTTTTCATCCTCGGAATAATTAACCGTTTCAAGCGTATGTAAAAGCGCGTCCGGAGCGTTTTTGATTGTTGACATAATGTTTTTTCTTATTTCAAGCTCAAGCTCATCCGGGCATACAACCGAAATATGATAAAGCGCTTCCTCAAGGTCATTTTCCTCTTTATCGTACTTCTTGATTTTGTCAATTTTTTCCGAAATCGGATGAAGAACAAGGTGAAGAAATACGATTGCTATTGCAACAAGCGTTGCAAAAAAGAGATTGTCAAGGCAGCAGAGAATACCTACCGCCGCGCTTGCCCAGACGGTTGCGGCTGTATTAAGTCCCCTTACGTTGCCGCCCTCACGCATAATTACGCCGGCGCCGAGGAAACCGATACCGCTTACAACCTGGGCTGCAATACGGGTTACGTCCTTTATTTCGCCTATCGTAATAAAGCTGAACGCCGTAAATGCAAACGCACCGAGACATACTATAAGGTTTGTAAGAATTCCCGCAGGGTGGCGGGTCCACTGTCTTTCAAGACCTATTACAGCGCCGAGAATTGCGGCAACAACCATATGAACGGCAAAGCCGCTGACCGTTGTAATGCTCATTCCCGTTAAAAAATCCAACATTTTTATTCACTACCTTCAATACTTTTCATTTTAAGCTCCGCGTTGATAAAGCCGTCAATATCGCCGTCCATTACCGCGGTTATATTACCCATTTCAAAATTTGTTCTGTGGTCCTTTACAAGGGTATAGGGCATAAATACATAAGAACGGATTTGCGAGCCCCATGCAATTTCCTTCTGGTCGCCCTTGATATCCTCTATTTTTTCAAGGTTTTCACGTTCCTTTATTTCAACAAGCTTTGACTTGAGCATACGCATTGCAACCTCACGGTTCTGGTGCTGCGAGCGCTCAATCTGGCAGGAAACGACTATACCCGTGGGAATATGGGTAAGACGCACAGCCGACGAGGTCTTGTTTACCTTCTGACCGCCCGCACCCGAAGCACGGTACACGTCCATTTTGATGTCCTCTTCCCTGATTTCAACGTCAACATCGTCGTCAATTTCGGGCATAACCTCAAGGGAAGCGAACGAGGTATGGCGCCTTCCGGAGGAATCAAACGGGCTGACGCGCACAAGGCGGTGAATACCCATTTCGCCGTGAAGATAACCGTAGGCGTTTTCGCCTTCAATAAGGATTGTTGCGCTTTTTATACCGGCAACGTCGCCGTCAAGGTAATCAAGGGTTGAAACCTTGTAGCCGTGGCGCTCACCCCAGCGGTTATACATACGGAACAGCATTTCAGCCCAGTCCTGCGCCTCTGTTCCGCCGGCGCCTGCGTGAAAGGTAAGAATTGCGTTGCGGTTATCAAATTCACCGCTGAGAAGAGTTGAAAGAGTCATTGTTTCAACGCGTTTTTCAATATCGTCAACCGAAGCCGTACAGTCCGGCAGGAGCGATTCGTCGCCCTCCTCGTTTGCAAGCTCAATCATAACAAGCGCGTCGTCAAAATCGTTTTTAAGACTTTCCCATGAGGAAACCTTAGCTTTAAGCGAGCCGATTTTCTGCATAGTTTTCTGGCTTTTTTCCATATCGTCCCAGAAATCGGGGCGCGCGCTTTTCTCTTCAAGAACGGCAATTTCCTTAACAACGTTATCAATGTTAAGCGCTTCTTTTAAGTTGGTTATCTGCTTTTCAAAGGTCATAAGCCTTTGCTTCAATTCTTCGTATACAATCATACTAAACTCCGAAATACACTTTAGTTCAGTAGAATATTATATAACATATGGGATATTATTTCAAGTTTAAATATATGTTGATTTTTTCTTTAATAGAATATATAATTAATTTGACTAACTATACAGGAGAATAAAATGAGCTTATTTGAAAACCAAAGCTGCCCCGTTTGCAACAGGCAGTTTGAGGACGGGGACGATATTGTCTGCTGTCCCGAATGCGGAACTCCCCACCACAGGGAGTGCTACAATCTTATAGGCCACTGCGTTAACCGCGGGCTTCATAAATCGAATTACAGCTATTACGAAGAAAATATAAAAAAGGAAGAGCCGAAGGCTGCTGACGGAAATAACGTAGAAGAAACCGAGCAGGAAATGCACGGCGGATTTTTCCCGCCTTTCCCAAATGCTGCGGATTTCACTAAAAACCCCTATGACGCAGACAGCACTACCATTGACGGCGAAGCTCTCGGCGACGTTGCGGCAACGGTAAGAAGCAACGCACCGCGCTTTGTTGATATTTTTAAGCACTTTGAGCAAAACAAAACCAAAGCGAGCTGGAACTGGGGCGCCTTTATCTTCGGCCACTATTATCTGTTTTTCAGAAAAATGTTTAAGCAGGCAATAATTCTTTTATGCGTTAACCTTACGCTTTCAAGCGTAATGAGCCTGCTTGCAATTAAGCTTGCGCCGCTGACCTATGCTGCGCTCGGCGAGCTTGCAAAGCTGAACACCACTACCATGGACGCAAACGCTTTCAGTGAAAAGATAAACGAAATAACGGCGCTTGCCGATTTTAAAAACTTTGAAATTATTTACCTTGCCTTTGCGGCGGTTATGCTGATAATACGCATTTGCGTTGCTGTTTTTGCCGATTATATGTATAAGGACGCCGTAACGGGGATGATTAAGCAGGTAAACAAAAAGCTTGAGGAGGGCGCTGCTTTCAACACCCCCACCCTTTCCCCGCAGGAGGAGGAAAGCTTTAACCTCAGCCAGGAGCAGTTAAGGCGGCTTTACCTTTCAAGACGCGGAGGAATTTCAATATGGGCTCCGTGCGCGGCATATATTGCAATGCAGATTATTAATATGATAACGGGTATGTAAGGAGTAATAATATGAAAATCAGAAAAGCGATAATTCCCGCGGCAGGGCTTGGAACAAGGGTTCTCCCCGCTTCAAAGGCCATACCCAAGGAAATGCTTAATATTGTTGACAAGCCTGCAATTCAGTACATTGTTGAAGAGGCTTTTGCAAGCGGAATTGAAGAGGTTTTAATAATTACAAACCGAGGCAAGGGCGCTATTGAGGACCATTTTGACCACGCCTTTGAGCTTGAAACCAAGCTTGCGCAGAATCCCGATAAAAGCGATTTGCTGCGCGACGTTATTCAGCCCGCAACGCTCGGTAACGTTTACTTCCTCCGCCAGAAGGAAACGGGCGGTTTAGGCCACGCCGTGCTTTGTGCAAAGGCTTTTGTTGGCAACGAGCCGTTCGCGGTTCTTTACGGCGACGACGTAATTATTTCCGACAACCCCGTTACAAAGCAGCTCATTGACGCATATGAAAAATACGGCAAGGGCTCTGTAGGCGTTAAAGAGGTTGACGCGGAAAACATAGGCAAATACTGTTCGCTTAAAACAGAGCCGCTCGAAGGCAGATGTCACCTTTGCACCGATATGGTTGAAAAGCCCAAAAAGGAAGAAATTATGGGCTATTTTTCAATCCTCGGCAGAGTTGTTATGCCTCCCGAAATATTTGAAATACTTGAAAACACACCCAAGGGTGCGGGAAACGAGCTTCAGCTAACCGACGCTATGAAGGAGCTTGCGCGCAGGGACGGCGTTATTGCCGTTGATTTTGAGGGCAAGCGCTACGATATGGGAAATAAATTCGGTATTCTTCAGGCTAATATTGAGGTAGGTCTTAAACACCCCGAAATCAAAGAGGAACTAAAGGAATACCTTAAAACAATTTCAGAAAACTTATAAAGGACTTAACAATGACGCACTTTGACCCCAGTTTTAACTATAACCAAAATCAGAATAACCCTTATTTTATGGAGATGCAAAGGCTTGCATACTACAAGCAGAAGCGCAGCAGGGATATTCAGTCGCTGCTCGGAATAGGCGTACTGCTCGGCGCTGCAATACTTGCGTTGCTCTTTATGCAGGTTATAATTGTTTCCGCATTACAGCTCACGCCTTACCGCAACGTTTACGATACCTCGGCGGCTTTTCAGAATTACTTTAACGTAATTGCGGTACACGCAACCTCAATGCTGCTGCCGTTTTTGCTCTTTGCTCTTGTTACAAAAAGCAAAAGAGAGGGACGTCCGCTTGTTCCTCTTAAGAAGCTCGGCGCGCTGAGAACTTCGGCGTGGACGGGTCTGGGAATGGGAATTTGCCTTCTTGCAAACTTTGCGGTTCAGGGAATTATGAAGCTTGTTGAGCTTTTAGGCTACAAGCTCACTCAACCCGAAATGCTTGAACCAAAAAGCGTTTTTGACTGCGTTTCCGTTGTTATTGCAACAGCGGTTGTTCCCGCAATTTTTGAAGAATTTGCATTTCGCTGCTGCGCGCTCGGCTCGCTCAGAAAATACGGAAAGGGCTTTGCCGTTTTTGCCGTAAGCATAGTTTTCGGCCTTGTTCACGGAAACGTTATTCAGTTTATTTTTGCATTTATTTTAGGCCTTGTTTTCGGCTACATTACCATTGTTACGGACAGCGTGCTCCCCGCTATGCTTATTCACGGCTTTAACAACGGACTTTCCGCAACGAGCGAAATCCTCGGTTATACAAGCTCTGAAAAGGTAAGTACGGTTATTGTTGGAATAATTGTTTTATTCTGGATAGCGGTTGCCTTTGCCGGTCTTGTTTACCTTGCAGTAACAAAGCAGCTTGTTACAAAAGAGATACTGAACGAAGGCAAGGTTAAAGAGCCCTACGCTCTTTCCTTCGGCGGAAAGCTTGCGTGCCTTGCGCCGGGACTTTTTATTCCGTTCGTACTTCTGATTTTTCTTACAACCAAGTTTATTGAAAAGATTTAGCTATGGAAAATAAATTCATGCGCCTTGCGCTTGACGAAGCAAAAAAAGCGCTCGGTGAAAACGAGGTTCCCGTAGGCGCCGTTATAGTTAAGGACAAAAAGGTTATCGCTTACGGCAGAAACCGCCGCGAAAAGGAAAACAACGCGCTTTGCCACGCGGAGCTTGAGGCGATTGACAAAGCCTGCAAAGCGCTCGGCGGGTGGAGGCTTACGGACTGCGATTTATACGTTACGCTTGAGCCGTGCCCTATGTGCGCCGGGGCGATAATAAACGCAAGAATAAGGCGGGTTTATTACGGCGCGTTTGACGATAAGGCGGGCTCCTTCGGCTCCGTAGTTGATTTCAACCACCTGCGCTACAACCATAAACCCGAAATATATGCGGGAATTATGGAGGACGAATGTCAGTCCCTTTTAACAGAATTTTTTAAAGCTTTAAGATAAGAAAAAGAACCGACTTGAAGTCGGTTCTTTTTTTATCCCAGCATTGTGTAGCCGTAGCCGTTTGATATTGCGTCAACGGGCATTCCCTGCGCGCAGTAGGGGCAGGAATGCATTGAATAAGCCTTGTAATAAGGGATATCCTCAAGGTTGAAAAGCGTGTTTACATAAACGCCGTTTATACTTTCAACCGCGCTGAAAACGCTTGCCACGCCAACGGTTTTTCCGCCGTAATACTCAACGCTTTCCATTGCCCTTTCAACCGTTTTACCGGAGGTGATACAGGAAATAAGCACAACCACGTTCTTATCCCTAATCATCTTTTTCAGGTTATCGCGGAATATCAGATTTCCCGAAGCGTCGTACTCGGCGCCGATAACGTAAACCGTCTGGCTTGGGTTGGGGCGGAACATATTAGGTCTTGCAAGCTCATGGGCAAGATACGCACCGAGAGTCTGCGTTTCGTAAAGGCAGAGCACCGTATCAACCTGAATTCCGTTTGCATTATAGTATTCGGAAAGGAGCATTGCCGCATCTACCGAAACGTTGTGGTTATGCTTTATATCAGAGGTGCCTATATAATAGTTGATGTGGTTGTTGGCGGAAACAAAGTGGCCCGTCATAATATGAATAAACACCCTGTCGTTACGGCTGTGAGTTAAAGTGTATATTTCATTATTCATTAAATCACCTTAAATCTTTTCAAGTGCCTGTTCAATATCCGCAATAATATCCTCTGCGCTTTCAATGCCGCAGGAGAAACGGATAAGGTCACCCGAGATGCCGGCAGCCTTAAGCTTGATGATATTGCAGAGGCAGCAGCTCGTGCAAGCCTTTTCAGCAAGAACGATTTGCTTGGAGCCAAGGCAAGCCTTTAATTTATACAGATTGCACTTATAGGGGGAAATATGTTCACAGATTGTCAGGGAGTTCCGTATCCGGTTCTTGCAAAGGGAGAAGTTACAGACTGCGCTTTTGTTGTAGGCGCAATTCCTTTTGGCAGTGTTTCTTTGCTTAAGG
>JAFYGD010000083.1 GCA_017543415.1 Eubacterium sp.
CGCGCACACAGCCGCCAACGGCGTAAGCTTTATAGCCCGCGCCGCAGAGAAGCTCTATTAACTTTTCCGCATCCCTTGTAAGTAACATAATTCAGTCCAAATCAATAATCAGTTTAACAATGTTTTTTGCGTTATATTTATTAAGCTCTTCAAGCGCCTGCGCTCTTTCCTCATCGGTAAAATCCGGCGCGTCTTCGGGGTAATCCCACTTATCAAAAAGCGGCTTTCTTTTACAGAGCATTTTACCGTCTTCAAGTTCCCACGGGTAGTAATAAATCTTGCGCTTATTCTTAATGTAAATCAGCGTTCCCGTTTTGCCGTTAGTGATATTTTTAAAGTAGTTCAGTCCCTTTGCCTGTTTCATTAAAATACGAACCTGCTGTTCAAAGGGCATTTTTCTGAACTGCCTTTTATTAATAAACGGAAAAACGATAACACCCAGAAGAAGAAAAACCGCCCCTGCAATTACAAAAGCAAACGGAGTCATTATTCATCAACCCCCAGGGTTATAATTTCAAACGGAGAATACTCGATTACATTCGTTTTTTCAGTTACCTCCTCAAGCATATTTAGAAGCTTAACGGGCTTATCAAGAACAATAATTCCCCTTTTGCCGTTTTGCTCGCAGAGCCTTACTACGGTCATTTTACCGTTTTCGCTGCGCTTTGCAGCCTGAAGATAAAGCGGCTCAAAGGTCGGCAGAGTCCAGCTGCAGTCAGCTTTGACAAGCGGATTGTTGTACTGAAGTGCAAGGCTGTTAACGCCAGCGTTTACAGCGCTGTCCTTATGCGGATAGAGCATATAGCAAAAGCTGTGCTTACCCATATCGGAGGTAATATCGGGACGGATTGTAGCACGAAGCAGCGAAAGGCTCATTAAGCTTCCGTCAAAGCCGACTCCGTACTTACAGTCGTTGATAAGCGCAATTCCGCCTGACGCTTCGTCAAGCGAGCACCACTTATGGTGGCATACCTCAAAGCGCGCTTTTTCAAAATCCGTATTTTTAAGCGTGCTTCTTTCAATATAACCCGCGGAGGTATCGCAAAGCGCCGTGCGGGTAACAAGGTTACAGTCAAACTGCGCCTTTGCAAGCCTATGCTTTTCAAACCAGTCAACCTGGTTTTCAACCTCAATTCCCCTGCTCTGACGGAACAGACGGATGAACATTGTCCAGCTTGACTTTTCGGTTTTCAAAACGCATCTGAACGCAGCGCATTCGCCGTCAAGCTCATAAAGCTCAAGCGGCACTGCAACGGTAATTTCAGCCTGTTTATCCTTATAGCTCGGAAGGATGTCCCACGCGTCGTAATTACCGGGAGTATCGTAATATAATTTCAGCTTGTTGAATTCGCCGTTTACCCATTCGCGCTCAAGCTCCTTATCGTAAAGAGAAGCTATTGAGCCGTCGGGATTAAAGGAAACGGAATAATAAGGCGTAAGGGCGTTAAGTCCGTCAAGCTTTATCCAGTCACTTTCGTGCTTGACCGAGCGCAGCGCTTTTGACTGCATTGCGGGAATTGAAGGAATAAGCCAGTTGCCCTTTTGGTTCAGCCTTGTTGAAGTACCCTTTTTATTAGGTACAAAGGTAAGCGCGTTTCTTTCAAAATTGAGCGAATTGAAATACTTTGCTCCGCTGCCGATAATTGAATCAAGCTCATTTTCAATTTCTGCATAATCCTTAACCGCGTCCTCATAAACGGGATAAATATGGGAACCCGGAAGAATATCGTGGAACTGATTTATAAGGAACTTTTTGTAAAGCTCCGTAATTTTCTTCTGATTATCCTCGCCGCGCATTACGGAAAGGATTTCCGCGTTTCTGAACTTGCCTTCAAGGCGGCGGTTGGTCTTTTTAAGCTCCGCCTTTGTTGTAAAGGTTCCGCGGTGCATTTCAAGGTAAAGCTCGCCGTCCCAGGTTTCAAGGTTTTTGTTGCCCCTAAGATTCTTTTCAAGAAACTCCGCGCCGCCCATATGGGTGCATTTGGGCATAATTGAAAGCTTTTCAAAGCGTTTCATAAATTCAAGCATATCCTCGGTACAGCCCGAA
>JAFYGD010000084.1 GCA_017543415.1 Eubacterium sp.
AACGAAAACAAAATAATAAGCGACAGCGAGGTTGACCCTGCGCTGCGTTTTGACGCTTTTATGGGCGGAGTTAAGGACGGAGGTCTTCGCTCCGTAAGCTCAATAAGCATTATGGTTTGCTACATTGTTGCAAATATGAACGGCAGGGTTACCGCCGAGGTTATTATGCAGGCAATGGACGAAGGGATGCTTGCAAACCACTTTGAAGTGGCAAACGCAATTTCAAAGCTGATTGAGGCAGGCACTATTACCGAAGCGGAGGACGGCGCGCTTACCCTTAACGCAAACGCAAAGGAAAGCATTGACCTTGTTGAAAAGGATTTGCCGTTTACCGTACGCGAGCGAAGCATTCACCTTGTTCAGAAAATTCTTGCAAAGGAAACCTACAAAAAGGAAAACGAGGTTGTTATTGTAAACAACGGCGGAACCTACACGGTTAACATGAAAATTGCCGGCGACAAAACCGATTACTTAAAGCTTAGCCTTTACGCTCCTACCATTGAACAGGCAAACACAATTAAGGAACGCTTTTTGACAGACCCCGTAAAGTTTTACGATACGGTAATAGAGGCAATATTTGCAAACGAGGAATAACCATGGCTGAAATACTTGAAACGATTATGCTTATATGCTTTGGCCTTTCTTGGCCTATTAACCTTGTTAAAAGCTTAAGGGCGAAAACCGCTGCCTCTACAAGCCTTAAGTTTTTAATTCTGATTGATTTAGGCTACGTTGCCGGCATTGCCGCAAAGTTTGCAGCCCACAAAATCAATTACGTTTTAGCTGTATATTTTATTAACCTGCTTTTTGTTACGGTTAATATTATTGTATATTTTATTAACAGAAAAATTGATATTAAAAAGGAGAAGGAAAATGAAAATAACAATAGGCTCGGATAAATCCGGATACCCGCTCAGAAAGAGCATTGAAAAATACCTTGAGGAAAAAGGTATTGAAATTACGGTTTACGGCCCCGAAGACGCCGAAACCGCAGTTCCCTTTTATCAGGTAGCGCCGATGGTTGCAAAGGACATTCAGGAGAAAAACGCCGACCTTGGAATTCTTATCTGCGGTACCGGCATGGGAATGTCACAGGTTGCTAACAAGTTCAAGGGCGTTCGCGCTGCTTGCTGCGAAACAGTTTATTCCGCGAAGATGTGCCGCGTTATAAACGACAGTCAGATTCTTTGTATGGGCGGCTGGATGATTGCGGAAACGCTCGGCATTGCAATGACTGAAGCTTTCCTGAACGCAAGCTTTACCGTTGGTGTTGAGGAATGGCGCAAAGCCTGGCTTGAAAACGCAAAAGGCGAATTCGGCAAGCTGGAAGATAAAATTTACGGATAATAAAAAAGAGGGCTGCGCCCTCTTTTTTTAATACACTTTTTCGCCTGCTTCGATTGCCATAATCTGGTCTACGCGCGTTTGGTGGCGTCCGCCCTCAAATTCGGTTTCAAGGAAAACGTCAACAAGCTCGATTGCAAGGCCCGCACCCACAACCCTTGCGCCCATACAAAGCGCGTTTGCATCATTGTGAAGCCTTGTATACTTTGCTGAAAAATAATCGCTGCAGCAGGCTGCTCTTATTCCCTTTACCTTATTTGCCGCCATTGAAATGCCGATACCCGTTCCGCATACGAGGATAGCCTTCTCAGCCTCACCCGCTACTACCATATCGCACGCCTTCTGCGCGGAAAGGGCGTAATCGTATCTTTCCGGAGAATAACAGCCCGCGTCAATGTATTCAATCTTCTTTTCGTCAAGGTGGGCTTTGATTTCCTCTTTAAGCGGATAACCCGCATGGTCAGATGCTATAACTATCATTTTTTATCTCCCTTTGCATTTTCACCTCATCCACCGCAAGCGGTCCCCCTTCCCCTCAAGGGGAAGGCGAGGAGGTTTGTTTTTTAAGCTTTAATTCGCGTTCCGCCTGGGACTGCCGTAAATAAACGGGCATCAGTTCCTTTGGCGGAATTCTTTTTTTATTCTCTGCGGCTTTTGCAACGTTAACCGCATTCTGATACATTAATTCTTCCTTTGCAAGAACGCAGTTTTCAAGCTCAATATTTTCATAGCAGAGCCTTGCGCCGTCACCTGCGATAATAACGCGGTCATATGCTTTAAGCTCCGTCCTTAAATCCTCAAGCGAAACAGCGCGGTCAGGAGTAAGGCGCTCAATTCTACCGTTTTCAGCTCTGAACAGAGCGTTATAAAATTGCATTCGCCTTGCGTCCATTACGGCGCAGATTACGGCGCTTTCATTTTCAAATGCATAGGCGATAGCTTCAAGCGTTGAAACGGGAATACAAGGCGTGCCGTTTAAAAAGGCAAGGCCCTTTGCGCTTGCAACGCCTATTCTTACGCCCGTAAACGAACCCGGTCCTGCGGTAATTGCAATAGCCTCAAGCTCGCTGAAAGGGATATCCCCCATTACGCTTTTAATCATTGGCATAAGGGTTTCGCTGTGGGTTAAGCCCTTATTTACAAATTCACTTTTGATTACTTTTCTGCCCTCGGTCAGCGCGGCGGAAGCCGTTATTGCCGAGGCGTCTATTGAAAGAATCATTGAGCCTCCGCCTCGGCTTTAGTCATAAGGGTGAACCTTCTGTCATTTTCGCCGAGCTTTTCAATTTTAATAATCACCGCGTCTTCGGGAAGCGCGCCGAATATGTTTTCGCCCCATTCGCAGAGCACATATGCGCCCGAATCAAGGCTGTCATAATAGCCGCTTGTAAGAAGGTCGTCCCAGCTGTCAATACGGTACATATCGTAATGGCATACCTTTTTGCCGTTGCCTTTGTATTCGTTGCAAATTGCAAAGGTCGGTGAGCTCACCTCGGCTTCAATGCCGAGCCCTTCAACAAAGCCGTTGGTAAACGCGGTTTTGCCTGCGCCGAGGTCGCCGAGAAAGCCGATAACGCAGCCCTCTTTCAGCTCCTTTGAAAGCTGTTTTGCAAGGGCAAGCGTTTCATCATAACTGTGAGTCAGATATTCCTTCATCAGAAAAGACCTACGGTTCTGCCCTCATCGTCAATATCAATATTAAACGCAGCGGGAACCTTTGACAGTCCGGGCATAGTCATAATGCTGCCTGCAAGACAAACGAGGAAGCCTGCGCCGTTTGAAAGGCTTGCGGACTGAATTGTAATTCTGAAATTCTCCGGTCTGCCGAGGAGCTTCGGATTATCCGAAAGGCTGTACTGTGTTTTGGCAATACAAACGGGCATTTTATCTGCGCCGAGCTTAATGAAGCCGTCAATGGCAGCCTTTGCCTCTTTGGTATAATCAACGCCGTCTGCGCCGTAAATTTCACGCGCGATGGTTTCAATTTTATCGTAAACGGGCATATCGTCCGGATAAAGCGGAGCAAAATTGCTTTCCTTTTCACAGGCTTCAACAGCCTTCTCGGCAAGCTCTGTTCCGCCTGCGCCGCCCTCTGCAAAGCATTTGGTAACGGCAAAGTCTGCGCCCTTTTCTTTACAAAAGCTTTCAACGAAGTCAATTTCAGCCTGAGTATCGGCATAGAAGTGGTTGATTGCAACAACAACGGGTACGCCGTACTTTTTAAGGTTTTCAATATGAGCGCCGAGGTTTACGCTGCCCTTTTTAAGCGCTTCAAGGTTTTCTTCCTTAAGCTCGTCCTTCGGAACTCCGCCGTTATATTTCATTGAGCGTACGGTTGAAACAAGAACTATACAGTTAGGCTTCAAGCCTGCAAAACGGCACTTGATGTCAAGGAACTTTTCAGCGCCGAGGTCTGAGCCGAAGCCCGCTTCCGTAATACAGTAATCGGCAAGCTTAAGCGCGGTTTTAGTTGCGCGGATTGAGTTACAGCCGTGGGCAATATTTGCAAACGGGCCGCCGTGCATAGTAACGGGGGTGTTTTCAAGAGTCTGAATAAGGTTGGGCTTGAGCGCGTCCTTAAGAAGAACGGTCATTGAGCCGTTAGCCTTAATATCACGGCAGTAAACGGGCTTGCCCTCATAGGTATAGGCAACAAGGATATTGCCGAGCCTGCGCTTAAGGTCAAACACATCCTCGCTTAAGCAGAGAATTGCCATAACCTCGCTTGCAACGGTAATAATAAAGTGGTCCTCACGCGGTACGCCGTTGAGCTTTCCGCCAAGGGAGCAAACGATATTTCTTAAAGCGCGATCGTTAATATCAAGGCAACGCTTAACGAGCACCTGACGGGGGTCGATACCAAGCTCGTTGCCCTGCTGAATTGAGTTATCAAGCATAGCACACATAAGGTTATTTGCAGAGGTAATTGCGTGCATATCGCCTGTGAAATGAAGGTTGATATCTTCCATGGGAACAACCTGGGAATAGCCGCCGCCTGCAGCGCCGCCCTTAATTCCGAAAACGGGACCTAAAGAGGGCTCACGAAGGGCAACGATTGCCTTTTTGCCGATTTTTTCCATAGCCTCGCCAAGACCGATTGATACGGTTGTTTTACCCTCTCCCGCAGGGGTGGGGTTAACGGCGGTAACAAGAATAAGCTTGCCGTCCTTATTGGCTTTTACACGGTCTACAGCCCTGTCGGTAATCTTTGCCTTATAGTGGCCGATAGGCATAATTTCCTCGTCCGCAATGCCAAGACCTTCGGCAATTTCCCTAATGTCTTTCATTTTAGCTGCCTGAGCAATTTCAATATCAGTAAGCATAATATACCTCCACTTTTTTATTTATTCCATTATAACATAATACAATATATAATCCAACCAAAAAACAGAAAAATATTGTTGAAAAAACGGTTAAGAACTATTATAATATTTGTAACAAATAACGGAAGGAGGAACTATGGAAAACTTAACAGACAACAGAAAAGGCGTTTTTCATTTTCTTAAGGGAACAGACTTCATAGCTCTCCTTCTTGCAATGCTTTCTTCGGCTTACGGACTTGCGCTTGTTTACAGCGCAACGCACAAAACGCTGACGGACGGAAAGCTGATTTCAAGCGACGTAAGGTCCATGTTCGTTTCCGTAATACTCGGCCTTATCATTGCTATAGTTGTTTCAAACATTGACTATGAAATAATTTCAAAGCTCTGGCCGCTTGCGGCTGCGGCGTGCGTTGGGCTGATGGTCTTTACCTTCTTCTTCGGCAAAGCGCCGGCTTCAAGACCGGACGCGCGCAGCTGGCTTGACCTTAAGGTGTTTTACTTTCAGCCGTCGGAGCTTCTGAAGGTAGGTTTTATAATTTCTTTTTCCTACCACCTTGATATGGTAAGGGATAAGATAAACGAGCTGAAAACAATCATCCCGCTTCTGATACACATTGCAATCCCGATTGGCCTTGTTCTTCTTACAGGCGACGCGGGAAGCGCCCTCATTTTTATGATAATGTTCATAGGAATGCTTTTCTTTGCAAGAGTTCACTGGGGCTATTTTATTGCAGGTATATGCGCAATAATCGTTGGATTTGTTGTTGCTTGGCGGGTAGGAATAATCAGCGGACTTCAGAGAACGCGAATAGTTGCGCTGTTCTACCCCGAACAGTACGAAGCGGTTATGTATCAGCAGGAGCACGGAAAAATAGCGCTCGGCTCGGGCGGACTTTTCGGTCAGGGCTTTTTGCACGGAGATATGACGCAGGCGCTTTCGGGCGGCGTACCCGAAAATCAAAATGATATGGTGCTTACGGTTGCGGGCGAGGAGCTTGGATTTATAGGCGCCGCAGCGGTAGTTCTTCTGCTCGGCTTTCTTGTACTTAAAATTCTTAAAACGGCTATCAGCGCAAGAGATAACGTTGGCTACCTTATGTGCAGCGGAATTGCGGTAATGCTTTTTGCGCAGGTACTTGTAAACATAGGAATGGAGCTTTCGCTTTTACCGTGTATCGGTATTACGCTCCCCCTGTTTTCCGCAGGCGGCTCAAGCTCGCTTTGTATTTATATGGCGCTCGGTCTGGAGCTGTCCATTTTCAGGTATTCGCAGGCACCCAAGGAAACGCTTTTCTACACAAGATAAAAAGACTGAGGCTTACTCAGTCTTTTTTATTATTTCGTATTTGGTTATTACGCGGGAGAGTTTATCAATAAACGGGGTTCCAAAAACGAACAGAAAAGCCGCGGTTGAAACAGCAAAAACGAGAGTAAACGGCGCTCCCGTTGAGTAAACGGAAAGGATACCCTGAAGGGTAAGCTTTTGGCCGTAGATTACGAGCAGAGTTGAAATATCCGCTATTGCACCGTAAATAAAAACAAGAAGGAAGCCCGTTACGGCAAGGGTAACACGGTTATGATTAATGCGTTTAAAAATAATCCCCGCAAGGAAGCCGACAAGCCCGAGGGCTGCCATCTGAAACGGAGTCCACGGTCCCTGACCGAAAATAAAATTTGAAATAAAGGCGGAGAAAACTCCGACAATATATCCCCTTTCCGCACCGAGGCAGACTGCGGCTACAATTACCACGGCGGCAATAGGCTTTACCGAGGGGAGAAGATAAAACACAGCCCTTGAAACAACAGCAAGCGCAATAAGCGAGGCGGTGAGGGTTATTTCCTTTGCGGTGCTTTCTCTTTTTTCAAAACGGAAAAGTAGGGGCAGCATTGAAAAAACGAGCATTATTGCTACAGGAACGTAATAGCTTACATCCCTGAAGAAGAGCTGCCACACGATAATAAAAGCAAGCAGCGCCGCACAGAGCAGCGAATAAAACAGCAGCGAGGCTTTGCCCTTTGAATTATTCATTAAGCAAATCCTCCGTTGAAACCGCCTTGCCTTTTGTAAGGCGTGCAAGGGACGTTGTATAAAACGCAAGAGTTGAAAACAGGCGTTTTTTTGTACCCGAAGCGGCAATTCTTCCCTCGCTCATAAATGAAACGAAATCCGCGCATTCGCCCGCAAAATCAAGGTCATGAGTAACGATAATAACCGTTTTGCCTTCGGCGCAGAGCTTTTTAAGAAGCGCAGAAAGCTTTGCCTTCAGCGGCGAATCAAAGCCTCTTGTTGGCTCGTCGAGAATAATTATATCCGCTTTTCTTTCAAGCACTTTTGCAAGCGCAAGCCGCTGGGCCTGTCCGCCCGAAAGGTCATAGGGGTGGCGTTCCTTTATATCGCTGATTTCAAGGTAATCGGTAAGTTCGCCGAAGGTAACCTCGTCAGCGCATTTTTCCTTTGTAAACAAATCCTTTACGCTTTGGGTAAGCATTGATACCCTGCCATTGGCTTTAATTTTTCCGCGGTAGGGCTTATACACGCCCGAAAGCACCTTCATAAGCGTTGTTTTACCGCAACCGTTACAGCCGATAACTGCGTTAATGCTGCCTTTATAAGCCTTGAAATCGAGGTCAGAAAGCACGTCGTTTTCCTTACTGTACGCATAGTAAATATGCTTTGCTTCAAGGGCGGTAACACCTGCAATTTCTTCAGGCTCCTTACTGTTGAATGCAAGCTCTTTGTTTTTAAATCTGAAGGCAAAGGGCACGGCAGAAAGCATAGGATTATCTGTATTTTCAAGATAATCAAGCGTTTCGGCGGGAGTGCCTTCGAACGCAAGCCTTCCGTTTTCAAGAAAGACAATTTTATCCGCATACGAATAAAGCTGCGGCGCGCTGTGCTCGGAGAGAATTACGGTAATACCGAGCTCCTCATGCAGCTTTTTAATCATATTTATAAAACGCTCTGCCGACAGCGGGTCAAGCATTGAGCAGGGCTCATCAAGAACAAGAATATCCGGTTTCATCATCATTACGGAGGCAAGGCAGACGAGCTGCTTTTCGCCGCCCGAAAGCGATGAACATTCGCTTTCAAGCTTATTTTCAAGGTTGAAATAGGCGGCGGTTTCCGCAACAAGGAGTTCAATTTCCTCCCTTGTTTTTCCGAGGTTTTCAACGCCGAAGGCAAGCTCGCTGCGTACTCTGTCGCACACAAGGCTTTCTTCCGCATTCTGGCAGAGATAACCTACTGAGGAAGCGACCTTTATTTCACCCGTGATGCTTCCTGCGGGCGCAATTTCACGCTTTAAGAGTGAAAGCAGGGTTGATTTGCCTGCTGCGGACGCACCCATAACAAGAACAAACTCTCCCTTATTAACGGAAAAGTTTATGTCGCACAGGGCGTTATATTCACTTTTAGGATAAGCAAAGCTTACGCTGCCGAACGTGAACGCTTCCAACTGAAAGTCCTCCATAAATCAGTAACTACCGGCATTAAGCCGAAAATGAAAAAGCAGACTGCTGCGGGAATGCTGAGCCTTTTTATATAAATATCGGGTTCAAAAACGAAGCTTAAATTACCTATTACCTTCTGAACAAGAACGAAGGCAAAAAGAGAAGCCGAAACAAACAGGAACACCAAATCATCGGTTTTGAAACGGTATCTTCCGCCGCGGATAACCCGCGGATTATAACCCCTTGCGGTCATTGAATTTGCGGTGATAATACTGCCTTCAAGCGCGTAATTAGTAAGGGCAGACAAATCGTTTACCGCAGCGCTCATTTTACCCTTTACGCCCTTTGAGGCTTCGCCGCCGTTAAGGGCTAAACGCGCTTCCCTGATTTCCTTTTGTTTTTTTAAAAAGCGCGGGATAAATCCGAGAATCATAGAAAGCATAAGCGCGATTTTAGGCGCAAAGCGAAAAAGATAAACGAGCTTTTCGCTGTCAACGCATTTTCCCATTGCCGTAAACCACAGCAGAGCGGATGAAATAACCATACCCTGATTAAACCCGAAAAACAGCGCTTCGAGCGTAAAATCGGTATTTTTAAGGGTGAACAGAACGTCGTTGCCGTAATGGGCGAAAAAGAAATTGAAGGCGCTGACAACTGCTATTATAATAACGGAAAAGCCCAACCGCCCGAGCGCCCGCCTGCCGAAAAGAACAACGGTACAGGCAGAAGCGCAGATAAGCGACAAGGCTGAAATAACGGGATTATTAAAACTCATCACAGCCGCTACCGACATAAAAAAGTACAGAAAAAGTACCGTTGGATGCAGCTTTGAAAAAGAAGAAATCAATATTCAAATCCCTTTCTTGCTTTTACGCCCTTATCGTAAGGGTGTTTTATTTTATCCATAAAGGTTAAATAATCGGCCTTTTCAAAAAGCTCCTTAACCTCTTTATGACCGGTAATGATTATTTCACGCCCGGTATCAATAAGCTCAAGCGCTTTTTGAACGGAAACAAAATCAGGTATTACATCAAGAAATTCATCAAGGATAATTACATCGTTTTTACAGTTTTCAATTGCGTTTAATGCGCTGTCAACCCACGGCTGATATGATTTATCGGGATTAAAGGGCAGGCTTTCGGGCGCAGGAAAAACATCAAACGGCAAAACCAAAAGCTCGCTTGATTTGTTGTCCTTTAAAAACTGCACAAGGAAAACGCTTTTGCCCGCTCCCTTTGCGCGCATTCCCGCGCCTATGGCGGAGCTTGTTTTTCCTTTTCCGTAACCGTAATAAATGTGAATCATCTTATCCTTACATCCTCTTTTGTTTTAAAGCCGTAGCCGTAATTATCAAGAATATGCATTTTTGAAAGCGCTACCGAAGCGCCCTTTGCAACGCAGAGATTGGGCTGAGGGACAACCCTTACATCAAGGGAGAGCTCCTTTGCAAACAGGGTGTCAAGCCCGTAAAGCTCCGCGCTGCCGCCGGTCAGCAGAACTTCGCCCGAGGTAATATCGCTTACAAGCTGGGGCGAGGTACGCTCAAACATAAGCTTTGCGGCGTTTGTTATTTCATAAAGAAGGGGGCGCAGGCAATCGCAGATTTCAGTTGAGCTGACCTCAATGATTTCAGGAAGTCCGCTTTCAAGGCTTCTTCCCTTTGCCGCTATTGTTATGGCTTCCGCGCGGGGCACGGCACAGCCGATTGATTTTTTAATTTCCTCTGCGGTACGAAGTCCGATAAGCACCTGATATTTTTCTTTGAAATAACGGACAATAGCCTCGTCAAAGGCGTCTCCCGCAATACTTACGGTTTCGGTCTGGGACATTGAACCCTGGGAAACAACAGCCATATCAGACCTGCCGCCGCCGATGTCAATTACGAACACGCCGCTTGGGTGAATCGGGTCAATACCCGCGCCGAAAGCGGCGCAGAGAGGCTCTTCAATAAGGCATACGGAACGTGCACCCGCGGTAATTATAACCGAAACAAGGGTACGCTTTTCAACGTCCGTTGCAAGCGCAGGAACGGCGGCAACAACGCGCGGCTTAAAGATGTTTTTCTTAATTACGCGGTTAATAAAATAATGCACCATCTGCTGTGTAAGCGAATAGTTGCTTATTACGCCGTCCTTAATAGGCTGAACAACGCTTACCCCCTGGGGCTCCCTGCCCTGAAGGAAGTAGGCGCGGCGTCCTGCATACAGGATTTTTTCAGTTTCCGTGTCAAAGGCAACATAGCTCGGCTCGTTAAGAACAACGCCCTTGCCGGGAACGCTGATTGCTATTTTACTTGTACCGAGGTCTATGCCTAAATCGTATCCGAACATAATGTTTCTCTCTTAATTTTTTATAGATTTATTATATTATAAATCGCTGTCGTTTTCAATAAAATATTTAAGCGCGCTGTAACGGCGGGATTTTTTATCGTTATCCACCATATTCTTTATGCTTTGCTCATTGCCGATTAAAACTATCAGCTTTTTTGCTCTTGTAAGTGCGGTATAGAAAAGATTGCGGTAAGCAAGCGGCTGCGGCGCTCCGATAACGGGCATAACCACGGCGGGAAATTCGCTGCCCTGGCTTTTATGCACGGTCATTGCGTAGGCAAGCTCAAGCTCGCGCACGCTTTCGGTTGAATAAAGCGCTTCCTTATCGTCAAACACAACGGAAATAACGTTATTGACGGTATCTATTTTCTTTAATATACCTATATCGCCGTTGAACACACCTTGTCCGCTGTCGCCGTATCTCAGCCAGGGAACATCGTAATTGTTCTTAATCTGCATTACCCTGTCGCCTTCGCGCAGAGTATAGCCTTTATACCTCAGTTCTCTTTTTTCCTTTGACGGAGGGTTAAGATATGCCTGTAAAACGGCGTTGATATTCTGGGTTCCCGCGTCTCCGAGCCTGCTCGGGCAGAGCACCTGAATTTCACTCATGGGGTCAAAGCCGTAACCGTCCAGAAGGCGCTGCGTTACAAGGGAAAGCACCTTTTTGGGAACGTTATACTTATTGTTTTCCTTCAGTAAAAAGAAATCCGAATCATACGAATTCTCAATTACGGGCATTTCACCCTTTACAACCCGGTGAGCGTTGGTAACAATAAGGCTTTGCATTGCCTGACGGAAGATTTTATCAAGCGTTATAACGCTTATTACGTTGCTTTCAATCAAGTCCTTAAGCACATTGCCTGCGCCGACGGGGGGAAGCTGGTCCTTATCGCCTACCATAATAAGGCGGCAGTGGACCGGCATAGCTTCAAGCAGTGCGGCAAACAGCGTTACGTCAACCATTGAAAGCTCGTCAACGATTATTGCGTCACATTCAAGGGGATTTCTTGCATTATGCACAAAGGTTGGTGAATCTGCATTTTCACGGAATTCCACCTCTAAAAGACGGTGGATTGTTTTTGCTTCAAAGCCCGTTAACTCCTCCATACGCTGTGCGGCTCTGCCTGTAGGGGCGGCGAGGGCAACGTTCAGTCCCCTGCTTTTCATAAGTGTAATGATACCCTTAACGGTTGTGGTTTTACCCGTTCCGGGACCGCCCGTAAGGATAAGAAGTCCTTTAGTAACGGCTATTTCAATAGCCTGACGCTGTTTTTCGTCAAATTCAATTTTATTTGCCTTTTCAAAGGCGTAAATCTCACTGCCGAAAAGCTCATTCTGCCTTGGCGGATAATTGAGCATAAGCTTAATCCGGTCCGCAATAGTGGTTTCCGCAAGATAGATTTCGGGCAGAAAAAGAAAATCCTTTCCGCCTATTTCCTTTTGAACAAGCATTTTTGAATCAATAGCGTTATCAAGGGCGATATCAACATAATCGTCCTCGCAGCCAAGCAGCTCCTTTGCAGGGGCAAAAATCTTACTGCGCGGTATACAGGTATGACCGTTGCCGAGGTTATGGCGCACTATATGTACAACGCCTGCCTGAGCGCGGTAATCGTAAAGCGGCGGTTCGTCAAGGTTGGCGGCAATTTCATCCGCCTTGTCAAAGGTAATTCCGTTTACGTTGCCTATAAGCATATAGGGGTTAGTTCTTACCACATCAAGGGTTTCGCCCTTTAAAAGCGAATAGGTTTTAATAGCTTCATTCTGCGTCATACCGAGGGCGGTAAGCTCCATAAGCGTTTCCCTTGCGGCGAACTGCGTTTTAAAGCTTTCGCATATTTTACGCGCTTTTGTTCTTGTAATTCCGCTGATTTCGGCAAGGCGCTCGGGCTCATTTTCAATAACGTTAAAGGTATCGGAGCCGAAGCGCTCAACAATTTTTGTTGCAGTGGCTTCACGCACGCCGCGGATAATTCCCGAGGAGAGATAACGAAGAATACCCCCTGCGTCTGCAGGAAGCGTCTGATGTACCGTCTGCGCTTTAAACTGACGCCCGAAGGAGGGGTGAAAATCCCATACGCCCTCACATTCAATATGAGTTCCTTCTGCAAGCTCGCCAACAGCGCCTACAACGGTTACGCCTTCCTCGCCGGTGTTGACCTCGGCAACGCAGAAGCCCGTTTCTTCATTGTAAAAGCTGATTTCCTCAACGGTACCTGTTAACTTTTCAAGCATTACTTCGTTTTCCATAGGTTTTATTATAACATAAATACTTATTAATGCAACAAAAAAAGGACTGCAAAAGCAGTCCTTTAATCTGAATACTAATTATTCTTCAATAGCGATAACAACGCCTGAACCTACGGTTCTGCCGCCTTCACGAATAGCGAAACGAAGTCCGTTTTCGATAGCGATAGGAGTGATGAGTTCAACGTTCATATCAACGTTATCGCCGGGCATACACATTTCTGTTCCCTCAGGAAGAGAAATAACGCCTGTAACGTCAGTTGTTCTGAAATAGAACTGAGGACGATAGTTGTTGAAGAAAGGAGTATGACGGCCACCCTCGTCCTTGGAAAGAACGTAAACCTGGCCTGTGAACTTGGTGTGAGGCTTGATTGAACCGGGCTGTGCAAGAACCTGTCCACGCTCGATCTCTGTTCTCTGAACACCACGGAGGAGAACACCTACGTTGTCGCCTGCTTCTGCATAGTCAAGAGTCTTTCTGAACATTTCAAGACCTGTAACAACAACTTTTCTCTTCTCGTCTGTAAGACCAA
>JAFYGD010000085.1 GCA_017543415.1 Eubacterium sp.
GATTGAATGAAACATTGTTTCAACTGTATTCTGTATGCTTAAATTTCCTTTTTCTTTCTTCTGTCACAAATCAATCCGTGCAAATCAGAGCCATATTTTCAATTATTCCGTTAATCTGTATCAGCATTTCCAACATGCCGATGGATGTCCTTCTTTCAGAGTTCCTTTACGGAAGAATTGATTACTCTCAACTGGCGGCAGATTATTATATTCCCGCAACGGTTTTTATACAGGTCATTCATGCTGCCCTGTTCTTTTTAATTGTTTATTACCTGAAAAAAAGAAAAATCATTCTGACCGGATCTGATCAGAACATCATTCTCGGCCTGATGATTGTCCTGGTCATCCTGAATACCGCTCTGGCCAACCTGGTTTATACCGGTCTTTTCCGTGACATGGATATCAGTATAACGCTATATTGCATTATCGGTCTGGTCATATTAATCATCATGCTGTTTGACAATATGATTGTTAATGTGCTTGACGATATGGCGTTTGATACGGAGCGTATGATGCGCAAGTTCGGCGTTAAAAGCCACAAGGGTCTGATTCATACAATAGGTAAAATACTTCAGAAGATTACTCTCGGCGGGCTCGGAAGGCTGATGTGCTTCAAGGTTGACCCGAGCATTAAAAAGCTTAAGGTAAAGGATTTTGCTGCGGAGCTTGTAAGAATGGTGTTTGAGGGTAATCAGTACTTTGCGCCCGGAACTTCGAAGGGCGACGCGCTCATCGCCTTTGTAAACAGGATGAAGCCGATTCTTAAAAAGATTAAAGCAAAGGGCTTTGACGAACAGCCCGCAGATATAGCCGATTTGATTATCAATTCCGCTTATAATTACGATATTGACGATTATAACGCTGTAATAAAACTCAAATAATGGTAATAATAGCCGTATGAACAGTACGGCTATTATTTATGAAAAGCTTTTGGATTATGTATCCTTACCGCTGATATTTTTATCGGCGCTTCTCGGCGTGCTTAACGCGGTGCCGAACCTGTATTTTGACGGCGCGGCGGAGTTGCCGATTTCGTTTTTAATTCCGCTTTTTGCCGTTTACTATTCCTGCAAAAGCTTTAAAAAAGCAGCGGCGGCGGGCTTTTGCGCTTTGTCGTCAAACCTTTTGTATTACGGCTTTTCGGGCTCGTATTACAGTATTCTTTTTACAGCCCTGCTCGGCTTTATCTGCGTTAAGCTGTTTTATAAATTATGTCTTTGGCAGGGCTTTGCGGCAGCGTTTGTAAGCGGTGCTCTATTTGCCTCAGCGCTTGGCTTAAGCTATGAAGCGCTTTATTCGCTTGTTAATTCCGCGGCGGAATATTTAGCAGGGAAGGGTGCGCTTTTCGGCGCGGTCAACACCTTTTATGAGCTTGCTTTTTCGGGTAAGCTGAAAGACCTTGTTTATACAACCGCATATTCTGGTGCTGTTGCTGATATTAACGGTATAAAAAGCGGCGTTGTAAATATCCTTAATACCCGTAAAACCGCGCAGCTTTTAACGGGAAGATATTTTGTAAACATTTCGCTTACGCTCGGGCTTGCGGCGGCTATGTTCAAAAGGCTCAAAGGCAGCCGCCTTTCTGCGTTCATCTGCGTTTGCGCGCTTGCCGTTATCTTCGGTGAAATAAGGCTTTTCGGGCTTTTCGTTATGATTTACAACCCGGTTGTTTATTTCGTTTACCTGCTCTGCGCCTTCGTTTGCTATCTTGTGCCTTCGCTCCTTGATTTAAGAATAGGTCTGCAGGGCGGCGGCTCGCTTTTTGAGCTAATTAAGTACGGAAACCGCTGGGGGTATTTTATTGCGGTTGCGCTCGTTACCGCGGCGCTTATGTACTTTGCGGCGCGCCTTGTGTTTACCCGCTTTGAGTTTTTAAAGGGAAGGTATCTTCCGAAATATGTTAAAAGTCTTGTTGCTTCCCTCGGAGGAGAGGATAACCTTATCCGCATTGAGGGCGAAACGCTCTTTGTTAAAAACCCGAATTTAATTGATATTCTTAAAACTGATTGCGAAATTCACCAGAATGCTGTATCATTATACCGTGACGATTTATTGCTGATAAAGGAGTATTTTTATGGACCTTCGTAAAGAGCTTTTTAAGGCGCAGGATTTGAAATACAGGGATTTTCATAAATCCCTTGTACCTACCGTAAATGAAGAAATGCTAATCGGCGTGCGCCTTCCCGAAATCAGAAAGATTGCAAAGGCGGCTTACAGGGAAAATGCCGAAAACCGCCTTGAATATTATGAGGAAATTATGGTTTACGGCTTAACGCTGTCACTGAAAAAATGCACGGCGCAGGAGCATATGGAGGACTTAAAGCGCTTTGTTCCCTTAATTGATAACTGGGCTGTGTGCGACACCTGCGTTTCCTCCTTCAAGTTTACGAATAAGTACAAAAAGGAAATGTACGGTTTCGTTAAATCATATATCGGAAAAGGGGAGTACGAAACGCGCTTTGCTGTTGTTATGCTTATGTGCTACTACCTTGACGATGAATATATTGACGGCGTTCTTGAAATCCTTAAAGGTATAAAAAGCGATAATTATTACATAAATATGGCGGTAGCGTGGGCGCTTTCCGTAGCTTTTGTAAAGTACAGGGAAAAAACGCTTTCCCTGCTTGAAGAAAACTCGCTTTCAAAAGATGTTCAGAACAAAACAATCCGTAAAATACGCGAAAGCTACCGCGTTTCAAAAGAGGATAAGGAATATGTTAAAGCTTTAAAAGCCGGGTAATATTACCCGGTTTTTAAAATTTTCTTTGACAATAATAAGCTGTTATGCTATTATTAGTGTATTAACATATTAAAGCGTTAAATCACTAAATTAAGGGGAGGAATTAATATGTTTTTACGAACAAGAAGGCTTGCCGTAGTTTCGCTCCTCAGCGCAATTATTTTTATGTTTACGCTGAGCACGGTCGGAAGCGTTGCGGCATTTGCCGATGAGCTCACGTCAACCGGTAACGTAGTTTCAGTTGATGTTGACGGA
>JAFYGD010000086.1 GCA_017543415.1 Eubacterium sp.
CCTACGTTGTGGTGAGCCTTAACTCCGTCGTCGCTTTCAAGAATATCGGGGTAAATTGTTCCCTGTGCAAGGAATTCAATTCCGTCAAGCTTTCTTGCTTCCTCTTCAAAAACACGGATGAATTCGGAACCGATAATTTTACGCTTCTTTTCAGGCTCTGCAACGCCTGCAAGCTTGTCAAGAAAACGGTCAACCGCGTCAACGTAAACAAGGTTGGCGTCCATCTGGTTGCGGAAAACCTCAACAACCTGCTCCGGCTCGCCCTTGCGGAGAAGCCCGTGGTTAACGTGCACGCAAACAAGCTGCTTACCGATAGCTTTGATAAGAAGGGCTGCAACAACAGAGCTGTCAACACCGCCCGAAAGCGCAAGGAGCACCTTTTTGTCTCCAACCTGAGCCTTTACTGCGGCAACCTGTTCGTCAATGAAGGTCTGCGCAAGCTCGGGTGTGGTAATTCTTTCCATAGTTTCCGGTCTTTTATTCGGGTCCATAATTCATTCCTCCTGAAATTTAATATGAAAATATTATATCACAGGCAAAAAATACAGTCAATGAATTATATTGCCTAAATTACGCTGCGGCGGGGGCGGGGCTTTGTGTAAATATCATAGAAAGAATAGCGTTGTAAAGCTCCTCCTCGCTCATATCAAAGCTGAGGCGCCTGCCTATAAACGAGCGGTTTTTATCGTTAATGCCGTTAACATATTTAACCGCCGTTCCGCCGTTCATATGCCATTCGCGAAGGTTGGCGTTGTAATCGTCAATAAGAATACAGTCCTCATTGATTTTTCCGCCGAGCAGCTCCTCAACCGCTGCGGATTTTTCCTGCTCCTCGCCGTTTACCATAACAAATTCGGAATCAAATAAATCGGGCAGGTATTTATCGCGCCACTGAAGCTTTTCGCTTACCGAATGTCTGAACAGCCCGGGATAAACCTTTGTTAAAACGCAAACGGAAAAGCCGAGCGAATCGCAGCTTTCCATAAGCCTTTTAAGCGCGCCGAGCATATTCCATTCGGGCTTAAGGGAAAGGAAGTAGCCCTTCTGCATTAAATCCTCGGTCTGACAGTCCTTGCGGTATTCGGTTAAAACTCCGTCCATATCAATAAAAATCTTTTTCATGTTTAAGACCTCCCGTCTCTTTCTGATTTCACTATACCATATATAACGGGAAAGTAAATACGCCTTCGGCGCATAGTCCAAAAAACAGGACGCAAATAAAAGAAAAGCTGCGCGTCAGCACAGCTTTTTCAGTTTCGTTTTAAGTTTTATAAATGCGGGAATTTTGCTTTTGAAAACAAGCGAATAAATATAATATATACAAAGCGCAAGCCACGGAGCGCGGTAATATTTTGCAATATATTCAATACCTTCGGTCTTTTTCAGTACAATCAGAACCGTTACAAAGAATATAATCCACGCAGCGGCAAAGGCGGCGTTTGCTATGGCGGCTTTTTTCACCCGCTCTTTGCTGCCGAAATCCCCGCCGTTCAGCGGCTCAATAATGTTTAACAAAAGCCACGCCGCAACGGGAAGCGCCGCCAGCAGGATTATGCTTTTTTTGTCTAAGGCAAAATCCGCAGCCGTGCAAACTACCCAAACAGGGAAAAACACCGCAGCTTTTTTAATAAACATGCAGGCAAAAACGGCTGCAAAAAAGAACAGATACCCAAGCGCCCATCTGAAGCCTTCACGCTTTATATTATTAAAAATATCAACAAACGGAACCAGTGCCGAAAACAAAACCGCTTCCATAAGCACAAAGCTCAATATGTCTTTTCTCTTTTCCTTCATATCTTCACCTTAAACGGATATTCTTCCCGTAATAAAATAAATTACGGCATACAGGAATAAAACGCCTTTGTTCATTTTTCCGAACCGTTCTTCAAGCCAGAGCGCCGTATCCTCACGGTTACAGTACATAACGTAGAGCATAAACGCGCCTTCAACAATCATAATATGGTTATAATAACGGAAATGGTCTATTGAACACATAAACCAGAATACAAGCGCAACGGGAAAATACGCTATTGCAAGGGAAAACAGCAGCTGCTGAAAACGGTTTTTGTTCTCCTTTGCCAGGCGTATTCTGTGACGCCAGTAGCCAAAAACAAACGCAAGAACGGGCGAAATAAACACGGTCTGTTTTATAACGGAGGTCAGCTCGTCGGGAATTCTTCCCTTTGAGCCATAGTATTTGAGATGGAAATCAATATTCGGCCAGACCGCGTTAACCGCGTTAACAAGAAATTGCGGAAGCGACGAGCCCTCGGGGATAAGAATATCGTCCTTCAGCGATTTATACGGGAAAACAGAGCCGTCAAATATGCTGTTATCCTGGAAGGTTACAATCTTGAATATATCAAAATTTACATAAAGCAAATCGGTATATTCGCCTATTTCGCTGCGCTCCTTGGCGCGCTCCATCATCCCTTCGGCAGTATACTTTATATTGCTGCTTTCAAACATAATAAAGTATACCGTTATTCCCACTGCAATAAGAAGGCTGAAAGCAAACATAGCGGAATACACCGCCTTGCCCGTTTTGCTTTTTTCCTCAGACGCACGGTAAAGCAGGATAAAAAGTACCAGCACAACATAACAGGTTATTGCCGAAAAATGGACCAAAACCATAGGTACAATAAACAGCGGCGCAAAGCATTTGGTATACCTGTTACCCAAAAGGAAAATAACAACCGGAGTAAAAATAATCCACAGCGTATCAATTATTCCCATAGCATAGGAATAAAGGGAAAAAGTTACGGGTCCCGACACAAAAAACAGCGCAAGGATAACATACAGCTTTCTTTCTTTTTCGGGTGCGGAAAGAATAAAAAGATTCAGCAGAACCGCAAGCAAAACGAAAGCGACAAGCAGAACAATTACGCAGTATGACTGCACTGCCTCCATGCTGTAGTTGCCGCCGGTTATCCATCGGTAAAGCTGGCCGGGGAAAAACCTTGCGCAGAAGCCGAAGCTGTAATCAAGCAGATACATTGAATAGGTAACTGCATAGATATGCTGAATATGGCCGCCGCCTACTACGACAACCGAATTGAAAACAAGCACGGCAAAAAGCAGCAGAGCGTATTTAGTTTTATCAAACAAGGCTTTGAGCTTTGTCATGCGCCTGCTCCTTTAATAGTTAATTCTTCTTTCCTCAACAACAATCGGCTTCTGGTTAACGGTTGCAATAATGTGAACTATGAATTCAAGCATAATTGAAAGGAAGCCCAGAATAATAATTGCAATCATTAAGGTTCCCCTTAAAACAAGACCGTTAGTCAGGCTGTAAACATAGCCGTGAAGGTAATCGGGTATATAGTTGAACAGCGTTTCCGCAAGCGCGGCAATAAAACAAAGCCCGCTGAAAACAAGCATTCTTCGCGGAAGCTTTGTTGCCATATTTGCAATACCGCAGATTGCAAAATCGTAATACCTGCTTATATTGAACTTTGACTTGCCCTTTTTGCGCTTGTCCTGAGTATAGTAAACGTAGTCAAAATGCCTTCCGTATTCAAGGATAATTTCCCTTAAAAACGGGCGCGGTATTGCCGTCTTCTTAAGCACGTCGGTAAAGCATTTATCAAAAAGCTCAAACTCCGTTGCGTGCGGAATGAGCTTAACGCCGAACACGGCGCGAACAAGAAAATAGAAAAACGAACGCATTAAATATACAAACGGGTTTTCCCTGCTTTTGTTCTTTACGCCGAGCACAACGTCGCTGCCCTTTTCCCATTTTTCAACGAACTCGGGAATAAGCTCGGGCGGGTTCTGAAGGTCGGCGTGAAGAATAATTGTGCA
>JAFYGD010000087.1 GCA_017543415.1 Eubacterium sp.
GGTTAAGGACCTTGAAAATACCGTGTGGATTGGCCTTGAGTATTTCTGTAATGAGGGAGACGAAATGTGGTCAATGACCGATGACGAATTTGCCCGACTCGGTATTGACGAAATGGTAAAAATGGGGCTGATTACCTCTGCTGATGAGGTTCTTGATTACCATACCGAACGCGTTAAGAAAGCTTATCCCGCATATTTTGATACCTATGAACATATGGACGAGCTGCGCGATTACCTCAATACAGTCGATAATCTCTATTGCGTTGGACGCAACGGCCAGCACCGCTACAATAATATCGACCACAGTATGTGCACCTCGTTTGAAGCTGTTAAGAACATCCTTTCGGGCGAAACGGATAAAAGCAATATCTGGAACGTAAACACCGAAAAGGAATACCACGAGGAAAGCAAATAAAAAAACACTTGACAAATATATATTTATAATATATAATAATTTTCGCTGTTCAACCAAAGACAGCAGGTGTCGAAAGACGTAAGCATAGCGCCTGCCGAGGAATGAGCATTATGTGTTTATGTAATGTTGTGCATTCCCACGCCTTTGGGAATGCACTTATCTTATATATAGGGCATTTTACCCTTTTGGGCGAACAGCTCAAAGTCCTGTTTTACAGGCAAATAATTATGGAGGTAAGCTAAATGCCAAGTACAGTAGTTCTTGAAAAGAAAAAGGCACAGGTTGCTGCTCTTTCTGACAGAATTAAGAATTCCTGCGCAGGTGTAGTAGTTGACTACAAGGGCATTAACGTTGAGGACGACACCAAGCTCAGAAAAGAGCTCCGTGAAGCAGGCGTTAATTACACCGTTGTTAAAAACTCTATTCTTGCCCGTGCAGCTGAGGCTCTCGGCCTGGAACTTGACAATTCGGTTATTGAGGGTACAACCGCAATCGCTACTTGTGATGACGATTATGTAGCAGCAGCTCGTATTCTTAACAAGTATGCAGAAGGTCATGATAACTTCAATATCAAAACAGGTTATCTTGACGGCGCTATCATTGATAACGCTAAAATCGTATCTCTTGCAAAATTACCGTCAAGAGAAGTTCTTCTTGCAACAGTATGCAGTGTATTCAATGCACCTATCGCAGCCTTCGCCCGCGGCGTACAGGCTATTGTTGATAAGGGCGGCGTTGAAGCTTGCGAGCCCGCAGAAAAGGCTGAAGAGGCTCCCGCTGAGGAAACAGCTCCTGCAGCAGAGGAAGCTCCCGCAGCAGAAGAGGCTCCCGTAGCTGAAGAAGCACCTGCAGCAGAAGAGGCTCCCGCAGAGGAAGCACCCGCAGCAGAGGAAGCTCCCGCAGCAGAGGAAGCTCCCGCAGAAGAAACACCCGCTGAGGCTCCTGCAGAGGAAGCAGCCGAAGCACCTGCTGAAGAAGCAGCAGAATAACTTTACAATTAACTATTATTTACGGAGGAAAAGACAATGGCAGATAAAATTAATGCAATTATCGAAGAACTTAAGACTCTCACAGTTCTTGAACTTTCAGAGCTTGTAAAGGCAGTAGAAGAAGAATTCGGCGTAAGCGCTGCAGCAGCAGTAGCAGTAGCAGCTCCCGCAGAAGGCGGCGCAGCAGCAGCTGAAGAAAAGAGCGACTTTGATGTAATCCTTACATCTGCAGGCGCACAGAAAATCGCAGTTATCAAGGCTGTACGTGAAGCTACAGGTCTTGGCCTTAAGGAAGCAAAGGCTGTTGTAGACGGCGCTCCTGCTCCCGTTAAGGAAGGCGTTCCCGCAGCTGACGCTGAGGCTCTCAAGGCAGCTCTTGAAGCAGCAGGCGCAACTGTTGAGCTTAAGTAATTTAACTTAAATCCATAATTAAAAAGGCTCTCCGAAAGGAGAGCTTTTTATTATTGTTTTATAAATCTTCAAGTGTTCCTATTTCCCTCAGGCTGTAGCCGTCAAGCATCGGAACAACCTGGGCAATCAATTCCTTAATCTGCTCGTCTGTAAGCTTCAGGTCCCTTGTTGTAAAATAATCCTGTTCGGCGGTCAGAAAAGCATAAAACGGATGCTTTATAAAGTTGCGGTCGTCATCGTAGTAGCCGTAAACGTAAACCACATTAACAAAATCGTTAAGGTCGTAATCAACGTAATGACCGAACATAGAGCTGCTCTTGTTAACCGTTACCTTTTTGTCCGTAATAAGAATATTAGGTCTGCTCATTCCCGTAAATAAAAACAGGAAAAGAAGAGTAACAACTGCGGCAAAATACATGGTATTGTGGGAAGTGTCGGAAATATTGAGCAAATCGTAAAATTCAAGCGCCTGCTTTTTGTTTTTCAGCATTAACGGCTCAATTCTTTTTCTGAAAGCTATGGCGATTGCAATACCGGGAATTATTCCGCAAAGCGCAGATAAAAACGGATTTGAAATGTCAACAAATCTTGCGGTTTTTAAATAATACTGATTAATCAGCAACTGTATAAGCAAAAGTAAAACATATGAAAAAGCAGCGCATGAAGCAATCAGAATTATAAACGTTCTAAGGCTCGGATTTTTGTACTGCCTTACCTCAATTATGCTTGCACATTCGGGCGTTACCGCCTGGTAAGGCGCGTTCTGCTCTTTAATAAAGGCAACGAGCTTTCTTTCATATCCGGTTTTAGCGGATATTTTTTTGTACCTGTTCAGCGAGGACTGATAGTCGCGGTTCACAAAGTCAAAGTACGCCTTGTTAGTTGTGTAACGCGGAATAAGGGAATCCGAATAATGCTTGAAAATACTTCCGTAAAAAGCGTCCTTGCCCGGCTTATCCTTTGGCGCGGCTTTAGAATCGTAACCTAAAATACGCTTGATTTCCCTTAACTTGCGCGCTTTGATTTCCTCTCTGTCAATCCTTAAGGAACAGATTTCCTCTATCCTGTATTCAATGAAATCGGTAATATAATCAAAACAGGCATCAAGCCTTTTTTTATTTTTAATGTACGGAAAGCAGTAGCAGTGGTAATCGTAAATGTCAAGATAGTCAATAAGCTCGGGTATTTCGTAAAAATACGGGCTGTCGGCGGTGTCAAGGTAAACCCTGCAGGTAAGCGTGCTTATCGGGTAGCTTGCGCTTCCCTTAAGCGAATAAACAAATTCAAGCCTGATTTTATCAAGCGTGATTTTACAGTATTTGTACGCCTTGTCCTCAAAGGCGTAAAAGTCCGCGGCGTTTGCCTTTTCGGCATAAGCCTTTGCCTTTTCTTCAAGATATGCCGAAAGCTTATCGGTTTTCATATTATCACCACCGAGTTAATTATAAAATGTAATCGGCCGTTTTGTCAACATTGACATAAAAATATTATTATGTATAATTATTATAGGTGATGGAAATGAAAAAAATAGCGGTAATTAACGATATATCGGGCTTCGGAAAATGCTCGCTTTCGGCAGCGCTTCCGATAATCAGCGCCCATAAAATACAATGCTGTCCTCTGCCCACGGGCGTTTTTTCAAACCAGACGGGCTATGACAGCTTTAAAAGCGTTGATATGACGGATTACCTACCCGGATTCGTTGAGGAATGGAAACGCCTTTCACCTCATTTTGACGGTATTCTTACGGGCTTTATTCCAAACAGCAGGCAGGGAAGTATTATACTTGATTTTATTGAATGTTTTAAAACGGAGGGCACCTTCCTTGCGGTTGACCCGATTATGGGCGATGACGGCGAGGTTTATCCCTGCTACGATGAAAACAGCATTGAAGCGGTTAAAATGATTGCAGCTAAAGCGGATTTAATAACTCCGAACGTTACCGAGCTCGCACTGCTTTGCGGGCGTGAAATAAAAGGGAATTATCCGCTGTCCGAAATAGAGAAAATGTGCAAATCCCTTAACAATAAATACGTTGCCGTAACGGGAATTGACCTTGATGGCAAAATAGGTAACGCCGTTTACGACGGAAAGAGATTTGAAGTAATTACCGCAAAAAAAATCGGCGCTCATTTTTCGGGAACGGGGGATGTTTTTTCCTCTTACGTGATAAGCGAGTGCGTAAACGGCAGCGATATTTTCACCGCCGTAGGCAAAGCTTCGGAGTTTATTGAAAAGTCAATTCAGCAAACCGAAAGCGAAAATTTCAAAAACTATGAGCCTGACGGAATTGATTTTGAACGTTTTTTAGGTTTTGTATAAAATGCTCAAATATATTCAACATTTGCCTTGACATCTTGTCTATTTTTGAATATAATTAAGGAACACCTGACGCGGAGCCGCAACCGCGTCAGGTAACCTGTCCTCCTATAGTTTGTTATAGACAGAGAGGGGAAAGACTGTGTGCTATACACGGTCTTTCTTCTTTTTTATGGTACAATTTTTTGTGCCTTATTCTTTTGTTTACTTGACATAGAACAAATGTACTATTAAGATAATTGATAGATTGATTCCACTCGTCAGTCTAATAATATCAGGCAAAGCCTGAGGAAAGGGCAGAAGATGACTATTGATGAATTAGCTCGTGAATACGAGGCTCAGTATAACGTGCTTTCTGCTAAAATGGACGCGCTAAGACCCCTGCTTTGCGTTTATTCCGGCAAAGAGCTTTATCTGCTGAGAAGAAAACTTAGAATTTATTACGATATGGCTTGTGAATGCAGAAGAACCGCATCACTGCTCAAGGGTTATTACGAGGAGGATTAGTTTATGGATTTTGTTGACAGCTATTATTACAATCTCGGCGTTATGAATTCGGGCAATACCGATTACGATAAAGCCCGCAGCAAAGCGTTTTCGCTTGTCCTGCCTTACATTATGGAGCAAAAGCTTACCGAAAGGCAGCGCAGCTGTATTGAATGTAAGTATATGCTCGGAAAGAGCCAACAGGAAACAGCGGAAATGCTCAACCTTACTCAGCCTACTGTTTCAAGGCACATAGCCTCCGCAAAAAAGGAGCTTAATGAAGAGCTTAAATACTGCTTTGCCGCAGTAACCGCCGCGCTCGGCGAATACGACAGGCTCGGTCAGTCCTGCGGCTATTAAACAGGCGGACTACGGCGCGGCTGTTCTGAGGGAGTAATCCACCGCGCAGCCCGTTGCCTGAGATTTTCCCCCTGAATTATTCTATGTATCGGCGCCTTTTGGTGCCGATATTTTTTATTTATATATTGCATAAATTCTTATACTATGATAAAATATTTACAACAAATTTTGCGAAAGGCAAGGTAGAATTTATGAAAAAATTAAAGGTTGGAATTATCGGTGCAGGCAGAATCGGACAGGTTCATGCAAAATCAATCACCTACCATATTCCTCAGGCTGAAATAGTTGCTATTTCCGATATTTATGAGGAGGGCGCAAAAAAGGTAGCCGAAGAGCTCGGTATCCCCGCTTATTACAAGGATTATCATGAAATCCTTAACAATCCCGAAATCGAAGCGGTGCTTATCTGTTCTTCAACCGATACTCATGCCGATATCGCCTGTGAAGCGGCTGAAGCAGGCAAGCATATCTTCTGTGAAAAGCCCGTTGACCTTACGGTTGCAAAAATCAAAAAGGTTATTGCCGCCGTTGAAAAGGCGGGCGTTAAGCTTCAGATAGGCTTTAACAGACGTTATGACCATAACTTTGCCCATATTAAAGCTCTTGCAAACGAGGGTAAGCTCGGCGACCTTCAGATAATAAAAATCACCTCCCGTGACCCTGAAGCTCCTCCGATTCCTTATGTAAAGGTTTCCGGCGGTATCTTCCTTGATATGACGGTGCATGATTTTGATATGGCGCGCTTTATCGGCGGCGAGGTTGACGAGGTTTATGCAAACGCTACCGTTATGGTTGATAAGGCTATCGGTGAAGCGGGCGATGTAGATACAGCACTTGTTGCACTTAAGTTCAAGAGCGGCGCAATCGGCGTTATTGATAACTGCCGCAGGGCTTGCTACGGCTACGACCAGCGCCTTGAGGTATTCGGCTCGGGCGGCCAGGCCTCCGCAGCAAACGATACTCCTACCAACGTTGCCTATATCAACGAAAACGGCAATGTTACCGATAAGCCTTTATATTTCTTCCTTGAAAGATATATGCAGTCGTTTACAGACGAAATGACCGAGTTTATTGACGCGGTTGTAAACGATAAAGCAACAAAGACAACCGTTAACGACGGACTTGAGGCTCTCCGTTTAGGACTTGCCGCAAAGCTTTCCGTAGCAGAGCACAGGCCCGTAAAGCTTTCCGAAATTGAAATGTAATTAATCGACTATAGGAGTTGTTACTATGAAACGTGAACGATTAACAATGTCCCAGGCGCTCGTTAAATTCCTTGACAATCAGTACGTTGAATTTGACGGAGTTGAAACAAAATTTGTTTCCGGTATTTTCGGAATTTTCGGCCACGGCTGCGTTGTAGGCGTTGGCCAGGCGCTTGAACAGGGCGGTCATAATCTCAGATTCTATCAGGGTAAAAACGAACAGAATATGGCTCTTGCCGCTGTTGCCTATGCAAAACAGATGGACAGAAGGGCAATTATCCCCTGTGTTTCCTCTATCGGCCCCGGCGCAACAAATATGGTAACTGCCTGCGGCTGCGCAACTGCAAACAGAATTCCTTTGCTTGTGCTTCCCGGCGATACCTTTGCCTGCCGTCAGCCCGACCCCGTACTCCAGCAGGCGGAGTTCTTTGATAACTACGGAAGAACCGTTACTGACGCTTTCAGAGGCGTTTGCCATTATTTTGACAGAATTGAACGCCCCGAGCAACTTATGACTGCCTGCATTAACGCAATGCGCGTTCTTACCGACCCCGCGGATACAGGCGCCGTATGCCTTGCAATGCCTCAGGACGTTGAAGGCGAGGCTTACGATTATCCCGAGCATTTCCTTCAGAAAAGGGTATGGCATATTGACCGCAGACCTATCGCTTTAACCCAGCTTGAAAGAGCAGTTAAGCTTATCAAATCAGCCAAAAAGCCGATTATCGTATGCGGCGGCGGAGTTCGTTACAGCGCAGCCGAAGAAGAGCTTTTAAGGCTTGCGGTTGCCCATAATATTCCTATTACCGAAACCCAGGCGGGTAAGGGTATAATTGACTGGAAGCACCCGCTTAACCTCGGCGGTATTGGCGTTACCGGTGGCAAGGCTGCCAACGTTATTGCAAGGGACGCAGACATTGTTATCGGCGTAGGTACAAGGTTTACCGATTTTACAACCTCATCAAAATGGCTGTTCAACGAAAACCGCAAGGTGCTCGGCATTAACATCTGCCCGTTTGACGCTTATAAAATGGACGCAGAGGCTGTTACCGCTGACGCAAGAGAGGCAATCGTTGCCATTGACGAGGCTCTCGGCGATTACAAAACAGCTTATGCGGGTGAAATCGCAGCGGCTAAAACCGAGTGGGACGCTATTGTTGACGAATTCTATACCAAGGAGCTTGACGGCGGCTTAAGCCAGACCCGCGCTCTCGGTATTATCAATGAATTTATGGCTGAAAGCGATATAGCTCTCGGCTCCGCAGGCTCGCTTCCCGGCGATATGCAAAGGCTCTTCCGCCCCGGCAGCCGCGGTACATACCATATGGAATACGGTTATTCAAATATGGGTTACGAAATCAACGGCGCTCTCGGTGCAAAGCTTGCGCAGCCTGACAGAGAGGTTTATACCTTCTGCGGCGACGGTTCCTTCCTTATGGGCCACAGCGAGCTTTATACCTCACTTCAGGAAGGCTTGAAGATTAACGTATGCGTATTTGATAATCTCGGCTGGGGCTGTATTGAAAACCTTCAGAACAATCAGGGTACGGATACCTTCGGAACCGTTTTCCGTGCAAGGAACCCCGTAACGGGTATGCTTGACGGAGAGGATATGACCGTTGACTTTGCAAAGATTGCCGAAGGCTACGGCGCAAAGGGCTATTCAATCCATAATTCCGAGGAGCTGAAAGCAGCTCTTGAGGACGCTAAAAAGCAAACCAAATCTGTTGTATTTGACATCAAGGTTATGCCGAAAACAATGACCCCCGGTTTTGAAAGCTGGTGGCGTGTAGGCGTTGCGGAGGTATCAAAGAGCGCAACGGTAGCCGCAGCATATAAGGATATGCAGGAAAACATCGCAAAGACATTTGACTATTAAGGAGATACAGTATGCTTAACCCTAACAAAGTAAAACTTGCTATCGCACCAATCGGCTGGACTAACGACGATATGCCCGATTTAGGTGCGGAAAACTCATTTGAGCAGTGTATAAGTGAAATGGCGCTTGCAGGCTTCAAGGGCAGTGAAATCGGCAATAAGTATCCTGCCGACCCCGACGTTTTAAAGAAGTACCTTGACATCCGCGGACTTCAGATTTGCAACGCCTGGTTTTCGTCATACCTCACCTCAAAGCCTTATGAGGAAACTATTGAGGCCTTCAAGGCTCACTGCGATAAGCTTTATAAGCTCGGCGCAAAGGTAATCGGCGCGTCCGAGCAGGGCAATTCTATTCAGGGCGACCTTACAAAGTCAATCCTTGACGAAAAGCCCTATTATACCGACGAGCAGTGGGAAACCGTTGCAAAGGGCTTTAACGAAATGGGCGCCTATGCAAAAAGCAAGGGTATGTTCTTCACCGTTCATCACCATATGGGAACGGGCGTTCAGACCGTTGAGGAAATTGATAAGCTTATGGAAATTACAGACCCCGAGCTTGTATATCTTCTTTTCGATTCGGGCCACCTTACCTTTGCGGGTATCGACCCCGTACCCGTGCTTAAAAAGTATGTAAACAGAATTAAGCACGTTCACCTTAAGGACGTTCGCCTTGACGTTTACAACAATCAGGTTGTACCGCAGCATATGTCCTTCCTTGACGCTGTAAGAGCCGGCGTGTTTACGGTTCCCGGTGACGGCGACGTAGATTTCAAGCCTATCTTTGATATTCTTGATGAAGCGGGCTACGAAGGCTGGGTTGTTGTTGAAGCAGAGCAGGACCCTGCAAAGGCGAATCCGTTTGAATATGCCGTTAAGGCGCGTAAATATATCCGCGAAACCGCAGGACTTTAAGGCTAAAAAGGCACAGGGCAAGGTAAGCTATACGATTGCAAAGAAAAACAAGAACTTCAAGGTAGCTTAAAAAATACAAATAAAAAAAGACGGTTAAACCGTCTTTTTTTATTGTCTTTTCGGTGGAGTCCACAGGTGGATTCTGCCCGTATCGTTAAACGCCTTAAGCGTCATTACCGCAATCGGTACAATGAACATTCCCAAAGGACCGAACAGCTTAAGTCCGAAGTAAAGTCCCATAAGAGTAACAATCGGGTTAACGCCGAGCGTGTCGCCAACAATCTTCGGCTCAATATACTGCCTTACAACTGTAATTATTACATAAATAACAAGTAATCCGATAGCCTGCTTGTAATTGCCGAGCACAAGCGAAATCAGTGCCCACGGAATAAGAATTCCGCCGCTGCCCGCAACGGGCATTACGTCAAAGATTGTTATTCCCAGCGCAATCCAGATGTAAAAGCTGTTGTTCATAGCCCCGATAATGCGCAGGATTGAAAATCCTATGAATAACTCGCCGAAGGTGATGCACATAATCAGTCCGTAAGCTCGGAACATCTTTAAAACCGTTGTTGTGAAAACCTGTTTGATTTCAACAAGTATATTCTTTTTACCCTCGGGAAGCTGAAGCTGAATAAACTTAACAACCTTGTTGTAATCCTTGGTGAAAAGTATGCATGCAATAATGCCTATTACCGTGCCTATTGCTATGCTCGGAATGTTTTTAACAACGCCGAAAATACCTGAAATTCCCGTTGAAACTCCGCTCTTAACCGAAGACATATCAATTCCGAGTGAGCTTAAATCAAAGTCGTCAATAAGCTTTGTAAAGGTGTCCGTAATGCTGCTGCTGTAAGTGCGGTAAATTGCGTCAGGAAGGAATTTGCCGAGGTTGAGCAGCTTGTTTTCAAGCGTTGCAAGGAAGCTCGGAATATCGTTGAGCTGTGCAACAAGATTACTTACCACATCGGATATTTTTGAAATAATCGAGGAAAGAATAAAGCCGAGCGGAACAACTATTACAACTATAACAAGTATAACCGAAATAATACTCCAGAAGGTGTGCAGGTTTCTTTTACTCTTTTTATCAAGCCAACGGATAGGTTTCTGCAAAATAATTGCAATTAAAAATGTAAGAATAAAAGGTGCAGCAGCCCAGAATAAATACTTAAAGAAAACATATACAAGCGCAAGAATAATGGCTATGAAGAATATGTTGATTAAAAATTCTCTGCGCTTTTCAACTTTTTCGGGCATTTTTATCCTCCTTGGTTTTAGTATTTATTATATTTTAATGCAATATGTACTAAAGTTCAAGTGAAAATATCTTTCTTTGAATATTTTTTACCAAAAATTAAAAATTTTAGTAGCGTTTACAACAGTAATTTGATATAATAATTCAGATCTATAAATTTTAGGAAGGCAAATTATAATATGAAAGTTGCTGTAATGGGCTACGGAACGGTAGGCTCCGGCGTAGTTGACGTTATTGAAAACCATAAACAGGTAATAACAAAACGCACCGACGGCGAAATGCTTGAGGTTAGTCATATTCTTGATTTGCGCGATTTTCCGGGCGACAGTCATCAGGAACTGTTCACCAAGGATTTCAACGATATTTTAAATGACCCCGAGGTTAAGGTTGTTGCCGAAACCATGGGCGGCGTAAACCCTGCGTTTGATTTTACAATGAAGCTGCTCAAAGCGGGCAAAAGCGTTGTAACCTCAAATAAAGAGCTTGTTGCCCAGAAGGGGCTTGAGCTTCTCAATACTGCAAAAGAGTGCGGCGTAAACTATCTTTTTGAAGCTTCCGTAGGCGGCGGAATTCCCATTATCCGTCCTATGGACCAGTGCCTTGCCGCAAATAATATTGAGGGCGTTGCGGGTATTCTTAACGGTACAACAAACTTTATCCTTACCAAAATGATTCAGGAGGATATGTCGTTTGCAGATGCGCTAAAGCTTGCGCAGGATAACGGCTATGCGGAAAAGGACCCGACTGCCGATATTGAAGGGTTTGACGCCTGTCGCAAGGTTTGTATTCTTGCTTCGCTTGCTTTCGGTAAGCACGTTTATCCCAATCAGGTTGAAACAGAGGGAATTACAAATATCACTCTTGAGGATGTTTCTTATATCGCTTCCGTTAAGGGCGTAATCAAGCTCCTCGGTCAGATTAAATATATCAGCGAAAATGAAATTGCAGCCTTTGTAAGCCCCGCCGTTGTTTTCAGCGGCTCCCAGCTTGCAAACGTAAACGATGTTTTCAATGCAATTCTTGTCAGGGGAGACGCGGTCGGCGACGTATGCTTTTACGGCCCCGGCGCGGGTAAATATCCTACCGCTTCAGCGGTTGTTGCCGATATGGTAGACGCTGCAAAGCATACTCAAAGACGCAAGATTTTCGGCTGGGACGCAGGCAGCGAAAGCTACGTTGTTGACCATAAGGAAGTACTTAAAATGCCGTTTTATGTGCGCGCAAAAGCTTCCGAAGCTGAAATCAAATGTATTTTCGGCGATGTAAAATTCCTTACAAGATACGGCAAACCTGCAAATGAGGTTGCCTTTATTACAGACGCTATGAACGAATATACCCTTATTGAAAAGCTTAAGGGCGTTGACGTTATCAATACAATCAAAGTTACAAACTATTAATTCACTTTTTGATGAAGGGGAAAACTCTATGGCACTTATTGTTCAGAAGTTCGGCGGAAGCTCCGTTGCCAATGCCGAGCGAGTAAAGAATGTTGCTAAAATTGTTTGCGATACTTATAAAGAAGGAAACGACGTTGTAGTTGTTGTTTCAGCCCAGGGAGATACAACCGACGATTTGATTTCGGAAGCAAAGGTTATCAATCCCAAAGCCCCCAAGCGTGAGCTTGACCAGCTCCTTGCAGCGGGCGAACAGATTTCAATTTCACTTCTTGCTATGGCGATTGAAAGCCTCGGCTATCCCGTTATCAGCCTTCTCGGCTGGCAGGCAGGCTTCAATACCAATTCGGTTTACGGCTCTGCAAGAATAAAGAATATCCGCCCCAACCGTCTTCAGGCGGAGCTTGCAAAACGCAATATTGTTGTTGTAGCGGGCTTTCAGGGCATTAACAGGTATGACGATATAACAACGCTCGGCAGGGGCGGTTCAGATACCTCGGCGGTAGCAATCGCAGCAGCGCTCCACGCCGATAAATGCCAGATTTTTACCGATGTTGAGGGCGTTTACACAGCGGACCCGCGCAAGGTTGAAGGCGCTAAAAAGCTTAAGGAAATAACCTATGATGAAATGCTTGAGCTTGCAACGCTCGGCGCGCAGGTGCTTAACAACCGTTCGGTGGAAATGGCAAAGAAATATTCAATTAAGCTTGAAGTGCTCTCGTCTCTTAACCCGATTCCGGGCACTATCGTTAAGGAGGTAGCAAAAATGGAAAAAATGTTAATTCGCGGCGTAACAAACGATACCGACGTAGCTCTCGTTTCAATTCTCGGAGTTCAGGATAATCCCGGCGTAGCCTTCAAGGTTTTCGCAAAGCTTTCGCAAAAGCAGATTAACGTAGATATTATTCTTCAGTCCTTCGGACGTAATTCAACAAAGGATATCGTTTTCAGCGTAAGCAAGGAAAACGGTCCCGTTGCGGTTGAGCTTCTTAAGGAGCTTGACGTGCTTGACGGCGCGGAGATTGTTTGCGACACAAGCGTTGCCAAGGTTTCAATCGTAGGCGCGGGTATGGAAAGCCATCCCGGCACCGCAACCAAGATGTTTGAAGCGCTTTACGACAGGGGAATTAACATCAAAATGATTTCCACTTCCGAAATCAAGATTTCCGTTATTATTGACGCTGACGAGGCGGAGCGCGCTGTCTCTGCAGTTCACTCTGCATTTATACCCAATGATTAATAATTACATTTTCGGGCAGGTTAACCTGCCCGTTATTTTATTCTTGACTTTAAATAATATATAATATATAATTAATGCGTTAAAATATACTTAAAATCATTTAAAGGAGTTTTTGATATGGCAGCAAAGGTTTTTAAAATGACAGTAGCAGGTAAAGCTGAGCTTGAGGCTGAGCTTGAAAATCTTGAAACCGTCGGCAGAAACGATATTGCGGAAAAACTTAAGGTAGCCCGTTCCTACGGTGACCTCAGCGAAAACAGCGAGTATGATGAGGCTAAAAGCGAACAGGCTAAAATTGAAGCAAGAATTAACGAAATCAGGTATCAGCTTGACCATGCGGTTATTATAGATTCAACCGATAAAAACGCAGTTTCAATGGGCTCAACCGTAACCGTTCTTCGTCTTAAGGATAAGGCAAAGCTCGTTTACAAAATCGTAGGCTTTTCGGAATCAAAACCAACCGAAGGCAAAATTTCGGATGAAAGCCCTATCGGTATGGCTCTTATGGGCAAAAAGAAGGGCGATAAGGTAATCGTTGAAGCTCCTATCGGTGAAATTGAATTTGAAATCAAAAAGATAGAAGGATAATTGCGGGGGGCTTTATGCCGCCCGAAAAAACTATGAAAGGCAATAGGTACAGCTATGGCAGGAAGGTTTGAAATCACTAAAAGAAGTGATAACACTTTCGACTTTACATTTTATATTGACGATACGGCTGTGGGTACTTCTCCCGTTTTTGAAACGGAGGACGCCTGCAAAAGAGGCGTTAAGGCTGTAAAAAAGAACAGCCGTATGAAGGTTGAAAATACCGTTAGCGGCGACGAGCAGAAAACTCTGCCCAAATATCTTGTTGAAAAGGACGGGGATATATTCAGATATACTCTTTTCCTTCAGTCGGGAGCCATTGCTATGGGCGGTTCCGCCGCTTCGGAGCAGGAAGTGCTTGCTCTTATCGAAAAAATCGGTAACAATGCCAACGCCGCACAAATGAAAATGGCAGAGGTTGTTCTTTCCGAAAACGAGCAAAAGCAAATCCGTGTGGACAAGCTTAAAGCGCTTCAGGCAGAGGGCAAGGACCCGTTTGAAATCACCCTTGCAACACAAACTCATCATTCAGATGAAATCAAGGCTGACTTTGACGCTCTTGAAAATCAGGAGGTTGTTATTGCAGGCCGTATTATGACCTGGCGCGATATGGGCAAGGCTAACTTTATTGACGTCCAGGACAGGAACGGAAGAATTCAGGCATACGTTCGTATGAACGACGTAGGCGAGGAAGAGTTCAGGGAGTTCAAAACCTGGGACATAGGCGATATTGTTGAGGTAAAGGGCTTCGTTTTCAAAACAAGAACGGGTGAAATCTCCGTTCACGCACAGTCGCTCCGCCTTCTTTCAAAATCCCTTCTTCCGCTGCCTGAAAAATTCCACGGCTTAACGGATACTGATACAAGATACCGCAAGCGTTATCTTGATATGATAATGAATCCCGATGTTAAGGAAACCTTCCTTAAGCGTTCAAAAATCATTACTTCAATCAGGAATTATCTTGACAGCCTCGGCTTTATTGAGGTTGAAACCCCTATTCTTAACTTAATCCCCGGCGGTGCTTCGGCACGCCCGTTCATAACTCACCATAATACTCTTGACCTTGATATGTACCTTCGTATCGCAACGGAGCTTTACCTTAAAAGGCTTATTGTCGGCGGTATGGAAAGGGTATATGAAATCGGCAGGAACTTCCGTAATGAGGGTATGGACGTTAAGCATAATCCCGAATTTACCTGTATTGAGCTTTATCAGGCATTTACCGATTACCACGGTATGATGGATATTGCCGAGGCGCTTATAAGAAACGCCGCAAACGAGGTATGCGAAGGCAATCTTCATATTACCTTTAACGGTACGGAGGTTGACCTTGAAAGCCCGTTCAGACGTCTTACTATGGTAGACGCGGTTAAGGAATATACGGGCATTGACTTTGCGGAATTTATGAGCGATAACGAAAAGGCTATTGCCATTGCAAAGGAAAAGGACATTGAAATCGAAAACGGCAAGGCAACCTGGGGCGATATTCTCAATTCCTTCTTTGAGGAATTTGTTGAAGAAAACCTTACCCAGCCCACCTTTATTATGGATTATCCCGTTGAGGTTTCACCGCTTACAAAAAGAAAACCGGACTGTCCGGTACTTACGGAGCGTTTTGAGCTGTTTATTATGGGCAGCGAATACGGCAACGCCTATTCCGAGCTTAACGACCCGATTGACCAGATGGGACGCTTTGAAGCGCAGATGAAGCTGCGCGAAGCAGGCGACGACGAAGCAAATATGATTGATTACGATTTCGTTACCGCGCTTGAATACGGTATGCCTCCCACGGGCGGACTCGGTATCGGTATCGACCGTCTTGTAATGCTTCTTACTGACAGCTATTCAATCCGTGACGTGCTCCTGTTCCCCACGATGAAACCGCTTGATAAATAGGTGAAAAAATGAAACTAAAAAGAATTTCCGCTTTTCTTATTGCGCTTATTTGTGCTTTTTCATCCTTCGGAGCGCTTAATGCTTTTGCACAGGAATATGATGAAAGCTATTTCGGCGACCCAAATGCTAAAGAGGTTGTTGACGTCTATCTTACCGATGTCCCTGAAGGAATTGAAAGTGTAACAGCTTATTTTCAAAACGCCTATTCCTCTTATGACGTTTTGCTTCAAAATTATGCAGGTAACGAGGAAAGCGATTATAACACCGCCTATAAAAAATACCTTAAAAGCCATTACCTTTTCCCTGAAGGTTATGAGCTGAGGTATTATAAAAAGGGCGATGCAAAAAACGCAAAAA
>JAFYGD010000088.1 GCA_017543415.1 Eubacterium sp.
GCCAGGCAGCAAAGGCAATTAAGCCTATTACAATTACTGTTGGAACAAACACAGCGGAAACCCTGTCTGCAATTTTGGCGATAGGCGCCTTTGTTGCGGCGGTTTCGCTGACCATTTTAATAATTTTTGAAAGGGTTGTATCCTCACCCGTACGCGTTGCGCGGCATTTGATATAGCCCGAAGCGCTTATTGTTGCGGCGGATACGGTATCGCCCTGAATTTTATCAACGGGTATGCTTTCGCCCGTCAGCGCAGCTTCGTTTACGGAAGCGCTGCCCTCAATTACAACGCCGTCAACGGGTATGCTTTCGCCCGAGCGGACTATGAATATATCGTCCCTTTTAACCTGTGAGGAAGGAAGCGTAAGCTCCTCACCGTCACGCAGAACGACCGCCGTTTCGGGTACGAGCGACATCAGTCCTTTAAGCGCGTTTGTTGTTCTTCCCTTTGAATACGCTTCAAGCATTTTACCTACCGTTATAAGCGTTAAAATCATAGCGGCGGATTCAAAATACAGTGAGTGAAGGTCGCCGTTTATAAAAAGCACGGCAACGCTGTATATGAAGGACGTGCCCGCGCCGAGCGCAACAAGGGTATCCATATTGGGCGCTTTATGTATTACGCCCTTAAAACCGCTGATAAAAAACCTGCGGTTAATGATTATTACTATTGCGGCGAGCACGAGCTGAATAATACCGATAATCAGATGGTTTTCGGTAGGCAAAGGCAAATTCCAGAGCATATGTCCCATTGAAAAATACATAAGCGGGAGCAGAAATGCAAGGGAAAGGATAAGCCTTTTTCTTAGCCTCGGCGTTTCGGTATCCTCTAACGCCTCCTCGGTTTTAAGGGAAGCGCCGTAGCCTGCGTTTTCCACCGCTTTTATTATATCCTCGGGCTTTGCCGTACCTTCTACGCCCATTGAATTGGTAAGCAGGCTTACGGCGCAGGAGGTAACTCCGTCAACTCCGCTTACGGCTTTTTCAACACGGGCGGAGCAGGCTGCGCAGCTCATACCCGTAACGTTATACTGTTCCATAATGCCTCCTTGCCGTTTAATAATGATATTATATCCTTTTATAATCTTTTAATCAAGTTAATACTTGAAAGTAATACCGTATTGTGGTAAAATATTTTGGAATTAATTTATGGAGGTACTCATATGAGCGGACATAATAAATGGAGTACGATTAAAAGAAAAAAGGGCGCTAACGACGCCGCAAGAGCAAAGATTTTTACAAAGATAGGCAGAGAGCTTGCCGTTGCAGTTAAAAACGGCGGCCCCGACCCGAACAACAACGCAAAGCTGCGCGACGTTATTGCAAAGGCAAAGCAGAACAACGTTCCCAACGACAACATTGAGCGTATGCTTAAAAAGGCTGCCGGCGATACGGACGGTGCTAACTACGAGGAAATCGTTTACGAGGGTTACGGACCGAGCGGAGTTGCGGTAGTTGTTGAAGCTCTTACCGATAACAGAAACCGCACCGCAGGCGAAGTAAGACATTACTTTGACAAGGCAGGCGGAAACATGGGCAACCCCGGTTCAGTTACCTTTATGTTTTCAAAGCAGGGCGTAATCATTATTGAAAAAGAGGACGTTGACGAGGACAAGCTTATGGAGGACGCACTTGAAGCAGGCGCTGCGGACTTCCTTACCGACGACGCGGACATCTTTGAAATCCGCACGGAAACAAGCGACCTCGGCGCTGTACGCGACGAGCTTGAAGGCAAGGGCTACACCATCCTTTCCTCAGAAGCGGCTTACATTCCTTCAACCTACACCCGCCTTGAAAACGAGGACGATATGAAAAAGATGGCAAAGATGATTGAAATGTTTGACGAAAACGAGGACGTTCAGAACATCTACCACAACTGGGAAAACGAGGACGAATACGAAGAATAAAAAAGACGGCTGAGCCGTCTTTTTTTATTGTTCTTCACTGCGCTTTTCAAGAAGCGCTTCAAATTTGCCCTTTGGCATTTCAATTTCATAGGGACAGTCGGGAGCGCTGAGGTCGGTTTCAAGAAGCTTTTTAACCTCTGCTTCAAACTCCTCCTTGGTAAACGCATCGTCGCTGTACTTATCCTTTAAATCAAGGTAAATTGCATATCTTTTTTCGGTAAACGGCTTTGAAGCGATTTCGTCA
>JAFYGD010000089.1 GCA_017543415.1 Eubacterium sp.
ACGGCGGCGTAGGCGTTATCAATGAAAATGACGTAATGCTTGCAAATGCTTCAAATGCAATTATCGTTGGCTTCAACACTTCTGTTGACCCGGTTGCAAAGGAAAGCGCAGGCCGTGACGGAATTGAAATTAAAACCTATAACATCATTTACGATGCAATTGAGGATATTGAAAACGCAATGCGCGGAATGCGCGCTCCCAAGTACCGCGATGTTGATACCGGTACCGCAGAGGTTCGCGAGGTTTACAAAATTTCCTCAGCCGGAACAATTGCAGGCTCTATCGTTACAAGCGGTACAATCAAGAAGGAAGGCAAAATCCGTGTAATCCGTAACGAAAAGCAGATTGCCGACGTTGAAATCGCAGGCCTTAAGCGATTTAAGGACGATGTAAAAGAGGTATCCTCGGGTTATGAATGCGGTATTTCGCTTCAGGACTTTGACGATATTCAGCAGGGCGACGTATTTGAATGTTATATTGTAGAGGAATACAGAGATTAATGCTGAATTCGTAATGCGGAATTCGGAATTGAAAGAGGAAAAATGAAGAAAAACGTTGTTGCTGAAAAAAGTAAACTGTTTGCATTGCGTATTATTAGACTGTATAGGTTTTTGCAGGAAGACAAAAAGGAATTTGTTATATCAAAACAAATATTAAGATGCGGAACAAGTATAGGCGCAAATATAGCAGAGGCAATCAGAGGGGAAAGCAAACCGGATTTTTACCATAAACTCAATATTGCTCTCAAAGAGGCATCTGAAACCGAATACTGGTTGGAGCTTCTTTTTCGTGCGGATTATATTGATAAGGCGTCTTATGACAGTATAAATAATGATTGCAATGAAATTATCAGTTTATTAGTAGCAATAACAAAAACACAAAACGATTAATAATGCCTGTGCGGCGAGCACCCGAAATTCCGAATTCCGAAATCTTAATTCCGAATTTTGAAAATTCTTGCCTCAACAGGATTTAAAAGGAAAATAAAATGCCAGGTTACAGAATAGACAGAATTACCGAAGACATAAAGCGTGAGCTTGTTCATATTCTCCGCGAGGTAAAGGACCCGCGGGTTAACGAAATGCTTACCATTGTTAAGGTAGACGTCAGCAGCGATTTGAGCTACTGCAAGGTATACGTCAGCGCGGTTGAAGGCATTGACGCGGCAAAGGAAAGCGTTAAAGGCTTAAAGGCGGCGAGCGGCTTTATCCGCGGCCGTCTCGGCTCTTCACTTAAGCTGAGAAAGGTTCCGGAGCTTAAATTTGTTGCAGACGATTCAATAGAAAAGGGCTTTGAATTATTTGATAAGCTGAGGTCAATTCATATTCCGGAGAGTAGTGAAAATGACGAAAATTAATGTTGAAAAATGTGCAAAAATACTGAGCGAAAAGGACGATATCCTTATCCTCATGCATGCCCATCCCGACGGCGATACGCTGGGCAGCGGGTTTGCTCTTTGCCGCGCGCTTTCAGCTCTCGGTAAAAGGGTAAGGGCAGTGTGTGCGGATGAAATACCCGAAAAGTACGGCTATCTTTATGAAGATATTTCCATGCCCGAATTTGAGGAAAAGTATATCGTTTCGGTTGATGTCGCTACCGAAAATCTGCTCGGCGCATTTGAAAAGAAATACGGCGGTAAAATAGACCTTTGCATTGACCACCACGGCAGCAATACTGGCTATGCCGAATATCTTTTACTTAATGCGGACGCGGCAGCGGCGGCTGAAATTATGCTTAAGGTAATCAAAGCGCTCGGCGTAAGGATTGATAAGCATATTGCGGCCTGCCTTTATACGGGACTTACAACGGATACCGGCTGCTTCAGGTATGCAAGCACTACCTCAAATACCTACCGTGCAGCGGCGGAGCTTATTGACTGCGGCGCCGATAACGGTATAATCAACCGCGTGATGTTTGAAACAAAAACAAGAACATATGCCGCTCTTGAGCGTCTTGCCATTGAGAGCATGGAGTTCTTCGGCAATGAAAAAATCTGCCTTATTACCATCACGCAGGATATGTATAAAAAAACAGGTACAACCGAAGAGGATACAGAGGCTATTCCTCCGCTTACCCGTCAGATTGAGGGCGTTGAAATAGGTATTACCATCCGTGAAAAAGAGGACGGAACCTGCAAATGCTCAATAAGAACCTATGAAAGCGTTGACGCTTCAAAGCTCGCTTCCTACTTCGGCGGCGGCGGTCATAAGCAGGCTTCTGCCTGTAAGTTTGACTGCGGCGTTGAAGAGGCTAAAAAGATGCTTATTGAAAAAAGCCTTGAAATGATATGACAGGTATAATTTGTATTAATAAGCCCGAAGGAATTACCTCCTTCGGTACGGTAAACAGAGTTCGCGGAATTATGCGCGTTAAAAAGGCGGGGCATACGGGAACGCTTGACCCTATGGCAACCGGCGTCCTTCCGGTAATGCTCGGCGCGGCAACCCGTTTTCTTGATTTCCTGCCCGAAAGCGATAAGGGCTACCGCGCAGGGTTTATTCTCGGCAAAACCACCGATACCCTTGATATTACGGGCAGGGTGACAGCCGAATATGTGGTTGACTGTACCGACGAGGATGTTAAAAAAATCCGCCCGCGGTTTACGGGCAGAATTATGCAGCTTCCGCCTATGTTCAGCGCAAAAAGCGTTGACGGCGTAAGGCTTTATGAGCTTGCGCGTCAGGGCAAAGAGGTA
>JAFYGD010000090.1 GCA_017543415.1 Eubacterium sp.
ACCCGACCGATGAGGCGCAGGTTAAGGACGCCCTTGTAAAAATTCTCAATAAAGAAGCAGGGGATAAAAGCGGTCTTATTTACGGTATGGGCCACGCTGTTTATACAAAGTCAGACCCGAGAGCCGTAATCCTTAAGGAAAATGCGCGTAAACTCGCTTATGAGCACGGCTTTGAAAAGGAATTTACAACGCTTGAAAATATTGAAAAGCTCACTCCCGAGGTCTTTGCAGAAGTAAGGGGAGACGATAAGGTAATGTGCGCCAACGTTGACCTTTATTCAGGGCTTGTTTACCGCGTGCTCGGGATTCCGCAGGATTTATTTACTCCGCTGTTTGCTTCCGCGCGTATTTCAGGCTGGTGCGCTCACCGTCTTGAAGAGATTACCTCAAACGGTAAGATTATGCGTCCCGCTTATAAGAGCGTTTCAAAAGTAAAAACATATAAGCCTATTGATGAGAGGGCGTAATGTCAGATAAATTAAAATGGTTATTCGGCGCGCCGATGAAGGCTCTGTATATTTTGCTTCCGCTTGTATTCAGGGCTGTTACCTGTTTTATCGGGCTTAATTCGGCATTTAATATAGCTTTTTATGCGCTGATGGTTTTCGGCGCGGTAATGCTTGCCTTAAGTGCGCTTTGCAAGAAGAATTACGCGCCGCCTTTTGAAAATACGGCTGGTTCGGCGCTTTCGCTGTTTTCATGTGTTCTTTCGGCGGGCTTCTTTACCGAATTTGTAAACCGTTGTATCTCGGTTTACTATGCCGTTCAGAGTATGCGCTATCTTGTACTGCTCGCTGTGCTTATCAGAGCGTTTTCCGCCTTGTTTGCACTGCTTTCAACGGTTTATTTCATCCTTGCGGCGCTGTCCTTCGGCAAAGGGCATTACGATTTTCGCTTTTTAAAACTGCTTCACCTTACGCCAATGCTCTGGGCTTTTGCAAGACTGCTTGAAGCTATGGAACACGCAGGAGTTGACACGGACGACGTTTCGGGCGGATTATTGAAATACATAATGTTTGCCGCCGCGCTCTGCTTTTTCTTCTGCTTTGCGCGTGAGGTTGAAAATGAAAACGGCGCAAAACGCGTTACGGTTATGTTTTCCTTTGAGCTTGCATTGTTTTCTGCGCTGTATTGCGAAGAAACCGTGTTAACGCTTATTACGGAACGAGCAAAAGGCTTTAGCTACGAAATGCTGCTTGTGCTTACTGCGATTTCGCTTTGCCTTTTCAGCATTGTATTTGTAAAAAATATCTTAAAAAATACCTGTTCGGAGAATTAATTTTGCTTAACAATTTTTTGGAAAACTTAAAAACGGTAGCCTATCAGGTTTTAATTCTCTATGCAATAGCAGGGGTCGGCTTTGCCGCGGATAAAACCAAGGTGTTTCAGCAGAAGGACAGTAAAAAGCTGATAGAATTGCTTTTTAATATTATCCTTCCTATTTCCATAATTAATTCCTTTCTTTCAATGGAAAGAACGCCCGAACATATAAAAGGGCTTGCAATAGCCTTTGCTCTTGCAACTCTTACCCACCTCCTCGGCATAGGCATATCCTGTTTCACCTTCAGAAAGCAGGAAAGGAATATACGCGGAATTTACCACTATGCAACAACGTTTTCAAACGCAGCCTTTCTTGCGCTGCCTCTTGCGGGTAACGTTGTAGGTAATGAGGGCGTGTTTTACTCCTCGTGCTATGTTGCCGTGTTTAACGTGTTTGCCTTTACCTACGGTATTCACGAAATCAGCGGCGGCAAGGCTGAAATAAGGTTAAGGAACCTTATCTTCAACCCCGGCTCAATAAGCGTTATTATCGGCATACCCCTGTTTTTAATGCAGGTAAAGCTTCCTGATTTTCTTACCGATACAATGGGAAGAATTGCCGCCTGCAATTCACCTATGGCAATGATTGTTTTCGGAACCTTTTTTGCAAACTGTAACTTTAAAAATATCTTTCTTAAAAAGGAAATATATTTTGTTTCGTTTATCCGCCTGATTCTAATTCCCGTAATTATGATGCTTGTGTTTAAAGCTATCGGGGTAGAGGGCGGAATGCGCACCGCGCTTACAATCTCCGCTTCGGCTTCCATTGCAACAAATACCGCAATGTACGCCGCAAAGTACGATAACGATACAAAGCTTCCCAGCGAGCTCGTTGGGCAGACAAGCGTATTTTCAATTATAACGATGCCGGTAAT
>JAFYGD010000091.1 GCA_017543415.1 Eubacterium sp.
GGAATAAAGCTGCCGTCAGCCTTTTCAAAGGTGATTTCAACGGTGTCGCCCTTCTTAAGAAGGAGAACCTCCATAGCGTCGGTAACCTTAATGTAATAATACTTTCCGTCAACCTGAAGGTAATAAACGGTGTTGCCGTCGTTTACCGAGGTCTTGATATCCGTAATTTCTCCGGTTACGCTTTGCATTTCAGCTTCGGTATTATCCTTAGCGTCTTCGGAAGCCTGCTCTTTCTTTTCCTCTTCCTTTTCGTCAACCTTATATTCATCTGCGCGTGCGTCCTCGTCAACCTTGCCCTTATCCTTAAGCGCATCAATATAGTTGGTTACGGCCGCGTTAAGCGCCTTTGCGTCGCTCTTTGCAACGTCAAGGAGTCCGGTGCCTACAATCGTCTTGTCGTCAAGGTTTACAAGAGCGTAGCCCTTAACCGTAAGGCTGTCGCCGTAAAGGGACATAAAGTAGGTCGGCTGGCCTTCAATATCAAGAAGAATCGGGAATATCGGCTGATAGCCGTAGTTCTGAACAGCGTCGCTTGCGCTCTGCTGCGCGGAGATTTCGGTTGCGCCGCCGTTTTTATAGTAGCGAGTTTCCTTTGTTCTCTGGTTGCAGAGGATAAAGCCGAAGTTTGACGTATCCGCCTCTGACGAGGTAACGCCGGTGTAAACCCATACGTCGTCGTCAAGGGCGATATTGCCGCTACCCGTTGAAGCAACGTTTACGTCCTTTTGGAAGAATACGGAGTTCCAGAAACCGTTTGAAAAACGTCCGTAGTAGTTATACTGCTGAATTACAAGGTTTTCGCTGTAAACAACGTCAATCCAGTTGTACTTTGCGTCGTTGCGGATTAAATCTATTGAGCAGTATTCGCTTTCGCCGTTGAGCGCGTCCGTAATAATTACGCCCTTAACGTCCGTTCCGCCGAAAAGACCGATTGTCTTATCAAGCACGGGAGTAATCCAGTAGGGGTGGGCGTTGTCGTCAATTTCAAAATTCGGGGTCTCCATAATCGCGGTGGGATTCTGGAAACGCAGGTGACGCAGCAGCTTTTCGTTGAAAAGCTCCGTCGGCGAATACTTAATACCCTCGCCGAACTTTTCAACACAGTTTACAACCTGCACCTTCTGGGTTACAAGGTCGATAAGCATATATGCGGGAAGCCCGTTTTTGGTGTTGTTGAGCCAGCGGAAAACGTCCGCATATTCAAGATAGGCAACGCGTACGGGACGTCCCTTGTAGTTAATCTGGGTTGAATTCTGGGTTACAACGTACTGGCTCATATATTCGTCAAGCTGACCGAGCTGCTGGTCTGCAAGCACCTTTGCGGTTGCGGAATCAAGACGCGGAACCTCGTCGTACTTGATGGATTCAAAGTCCTCTGAAAAATTACTGCTCTGAATAGACATAAGCTTACTGTAGGCCTTTGCGCGGAAAAGCGTTGCGCCGGTAAGCCAGCCCACAGCCATTACAAGAAGAATTACAATAATAATTGCAATGGGAATCACCGATTTTTTCTTGGCGTAAACCTTTGCCTCGACCTTTGTTCTTGCGCCTATGAGAAGGGCGAACACCGCAATAAATATTGCTATAACCGCAACAACGAACATATAAGCTTCCGTTGCCTTGAAGTTAAGCGCCGGGAAGGTTGCATAGTAATAAACCGCGCTGAGAACAATTGTTAAAACAACCGAAAGCACAACCTTCATACCGATATTCGGCGGCGTTACGGCAACCTCAACCTCGTCCTTGCCGGGCCATTTGAATTTTGATTTGAAGTTTTCAATTACTTCTTCGGTATCGTAATCCATACCGGGAATTTTATCGCTCATGGCAATTATCTCCTTAAATAAAGTTATATTGATTATACTATATATTAATTATTTTATCAACATTAAAATTCCGGACGCCACTGATACTTTTCCATATCAACCCTTCCGTCGGTAAATTCAACTCCCTCCCCTTCAAGCAGAAGGATTTGCATATTCTTACCGCCGAATGCAAAGGCGGACGAAGGCTCGCCCATCCTGTTCACAACGCGGAAGCACGGTATACTGTCAGGGTCCGGATTGACGTGAAGAGCATAGCCCACAACCCTGCTCCACCTCGGATTTCCCGCAATCGCCGCTATCTGACCGTAGGTTGCAACCTTTCCGTACGGTATTTTTTTAACAGCATCGTAAATCAAATCAAAAGTATTCATAGCCTTATTTTACCATAAACGGCGCGTTTAAGCAAATTTCATCCCCCCTGAGGGGTTGCGTGCGCTTTAATAATTTAATATAATAAAACCATAAAAAAATAAGGAGGAAACTATATATGGCATGTTTCATAGTTCCCGCTGCTGAGGCTATCGTTGTAACGGCGGCTTACATCGCAGCAAAGAAAAGCGAACAGAAGATTCAGGCTCCCAAACTTGCCCAGGGCAATAAGTTCGAGACCGAGGAACCGAAAATCACCTGGTCAAAGAGACTCAGCTGGCTTATGGGCCTTCTCTGGGGCGGCGTTCTTCTTCTTGCATTTGAACACTTCTGGCACGGCGAGGTTGTACCCTACGCACCGTTCCTGACTGCAATGGCAACGCCCGAGGAAACGAACCAGATGCTGCACGAAATGGCGACAGTCGGCGTTTCAATGGCAGTTACCGTTACGGCTGTATGGGGCGTAATCTGTGCAGTTGCCGAAGCAAAGGTCAAAGCAATTAAAAAGAGCCTTAAAAAAGACGCGGCGTAAGGAGTAAAAAGCATGACTTTACTCATTACTGTTATTGCGGCGATAATTGCAACAACCGTATGGTACGCAAACGAAAAGAGAGATACATATAAGCTCGGAACGCTTTCGCTTATTTACTGGGGCGCTTCGCTTATGTGGCTTATGGACTTCGTTTTTGAATACGCCGAACTGAAAACAGAGTATTTCAATCAGGCTATCGGCGATATGATTAACGATTCCGTTCTCGGCGTAACAGTTGTTGCCATCGGACTTATTGCATGGCTCGTTATTCTTCTTATTAAAGACCCGAAAGGCGTTTTTAAAAAGAAATTTGCAAAAAAATAAAACAAAAAGAAACGGCAGAAAGAGATATTTCCCTTTCTGCCGTTTTAATTAATCATCTTCATCGGAAATAACATCAATATGATGCGTTGGTTCCTCAATTTCACTTCTTGAGTCTGCTTCATTACCCCTGTTTTGTGTATTTGGGTCATTTTCAGGATAATACCTCTGCTCTGAATAAGCAATTTTAAGCACACCGTTTTCTCGGTAAGTTACAAAACCCCTTGCGCACCAATTATACTTTTCGGTAAATCGGTGAATATTAACAATGTATCTGTTATCGGGTACTGTGGTGTCAAATCTGCTTACAACCGCTTTGTTATTAATATTGAGAAAATAGTTATAAGGATTAAAAGTGTTTTTA
>JAFYGD010000092.1 GCA_017543415.1 Eubacterium sp.
CACTGCCGCTTTTAAAAACTCCCGTGTGGGGGAATTTGTATCTGTCAAGGGTATCAACGGTTGATTTTACGCCCAAAGGACCGCAGTCCGCATTGTGATTGTTTGACATCGGAAGAGCGTCAAAGCCCGCGTACATCAGCGCGTCAAGCAGGGTTGCGCAGGTATTTGCGTTTGGTCTGTCGTCAACCTTTGATTCTTCAATGCCGTAAGAATATTCCGAAGCAATCATTGCTTCAAGATTGCCTATGTTAAGGTCGCTCTGCGCAAGCAGTGGCTTAACATATTCGTAGCAGGGTCTGAAGTCGTAAACCCCTTCGTCTGTGCGGCACGCCTTCATATGCGGTGCAAGCGCCATAAGGTCGCCCGCCATCATTATTACCGCCTCGTTTTTCTTTTCGGCTTCGGGGTTGGTGTAAATACCGTTAACAAGTTCGTATCTGTGCTCAATGCTTTCAGAGAGCATTTTTTCATCCTCTCTGTCAACGGTTATTTTAACCTCTGCGCTGAGGTCCTTTTCGGGCAAAACGCATCTGATGCAGGTTACTCCTTTTGAAACGCCCGTAATCTCTCCGTTCTGATTAACCTTTGCAATGCTTTCGTTATCGCTTGTCCATTTAACTCCGTGCGCATTAGTCCAGCCGTAGTAAGCGCTGACCTGACGCACCGCGCCTGAAAACATAAAGATTTAGAGCGTGAAAGCTTAAGGCTGTCCTTGTATTTTGCAACGGCAATTCCGCTGAGCTCGCTGTATGTGTCCCTGCCGTCAACCTCTCTTACAGCCCTTACGCAGTAGTAAACGGCTTTTTTTGAAGCGTCAAAAGTTGTGTCAAAATAATCCCTGAAAAGCTCCGATTCATCAATATAGTCAAGCAGTTTGAAGTTTCCGTCCTTTTCGTAGGAGCGGTAAATAACGTAGCCCTTAACGTTTTCGGGCTTTTTCCAGTAAACCTGAATTCCGTTGTCAGAGCTTCGCAGTACGTCAATGCCGTACGGAGCGGTTATGTCTTTGTTTATAATGAGGTTTTCAACCTCTTCGCTTATAAACGCTTCGGGGTTGTTTGCCGTCTGCTCCGGTTTTGCTGAAATAAAAACCGCAGCAGCGGCAATCAAAAGCGCAGCAAGTATAAAAATAATTATAAAATTTCTTCTGTTTTTCATTATAATCTCTTTCTCTTCATTAATGACATAATTATATCACGTCTGCCGCTTTATTGCAATCAGTCAATGTTACCGCAAAACATATTTGCTAAAATTTACATTTGTTTTTTCTGAATGAAATACAAACAATAACCTTGCAAGGTGAAATTTACAGGGCGGGGCTCTGATTTTTCGCCCTGTAAATAAGAAAAAGCGAGGTGTATTTTCGTGGCAAAGAACACAGTTCCCGAGGCTAAGGAAGCTCTCAACCGTTTTAAGATGGAAGCAGCTTCTGAGGTAGGTGTTAACCTTAAGCAGGGTTACAACGGTGACCTTACTTCCAAGCAGGCCGGCAGCATCGGCGGTCAGATGGTAAATGTAATGATACCTGTACGACTCGTAGAGATAACCCGACCAAATCGGCGCGGTTACGGGCATTGCGACCATTTTACATATGAGTTTTCAATAGCAGTTTAGAGCATAAAAAAACAAGGTCAAATTTTCACGGCTCGTAAAAATCGCGAACATAAAGTAAAATTATTTAATAACCCTTATTAAAAAACCTGATAAAAACAATAATTAAAGGGTTCGGAAATTTATCTGGACTTTGGCGGGTGGTTGTGATAGTTGTTGTGTTGAAAGGAGGGTCTTATATGACCAAGATAGTTTCAATCACAATGGCAATAATCATTATGCTGACAGCGAGTATTACGGCTCCGCCGGTATACGCAAAAGTGCCTCAGACAATTACCGCCTCGGTAAAAGCGAAATCTTCTTCCCACACGAATAAAAAGAAGAAAAAGCATAAGCATACTATGCCGAAAGGCAATATGAAAAAGTGGTTTAAGTCAAAGAAAGCACTCAAGAAATATGTCAGCAAGGTTATGAAAAAATACAGCCGTCAGTATGAGAACGGCGAAATCACCTGGGACGAATATATACGCCGCTGTCCTTACGGTTACGAAGCGTGGTCCTGCTCCTGCGGTAAGTGGTCAGGCA
>JAFYGD010000093.1 GCA_017543415.1 Eubacterium sp.
AGCTTTTCCGTTCGTTTTGTAATCGTTAAGGATAACACTCCTCTTTCGGATACAACAACGCCTGAAACATTCGGTGCGGCGCACGAGTTCTCGCTTGGCTCATACTATACGGATGATGACGACGTTATCCTCTGGCAGACCGAAACCTACGACAACAAAGGCAACGTTGAAAGCGTAAACAAGATTTACGGCGGCTCCTCAATAACCAAGATTATCAATTCCAACGTTGTTGTAACCGCTAACATAACTTCAAAACAGTCTACAACCGATTATATCTACAAGATTTACAACGGCAACGGCAAGCTTGTAAGCGTTGAATACTATCCGACTTCGGATGTAACCGAATTTGAAGATGCCGAAAGCCTTGTTGCTCTTCCGTTCTATAAGTTCACCAACTGGTATATTTCCGTTGACGAAACCTCCAAAACCGTAACCGTTAAGGCGGTTTATGACGAACTTGAAACCGTAGCGCTCAGCGCATATAACGGTACCTTTACAAATCTGGAGGACAGCTCAAGCCTCGGTTCTTCAGCAACCGTGCTTTACGATATCCGCGCTAACATTTCCTACACGGGAAGCGGCAGCTTCTACGCATGGGCGGTTAAGGTTGGCAGCAAGTACACCGTTGTTTCTTACAATTCTTCCTACGATTTCTATACCCAGACTGCGCTTGAATTCGTACCGATTGTTGTTGTAAGCGGAAGTTATGTTTACGAGCTTTCGGGCGGTAACGTTAACGTAACCGCGGCAACGATTGCTTCAACTCCTTCCAACCTGTTCGGCAAAACGGCGGACCGGTTTGTAACGGAAAAGCTGACTAACAAAGCTCCGTTTATAGCTGTAGTAGGCACCGCGGAGATTTCTGAACTTAACAAGCACAGGGCGTTTGTAATGGTAACCGAACCGTTGGCAAACGGCACTGGCGTAAAATATACAAGGCTCGGTATCAAGTTTTCTAAGGACGGAACCGACCCCGATTCAACCTCATCAAAGGCTATTTCCTCGGTTCTTCCTACCGGCCAGTTCACCGTTTCATTAAACGGAACAACCACCGGCGCATACCGCGCAACGGTTAACTACGATTATAATTATATGGGCGCAAGCTTTGACGTTTGCGACACGTCTGATTTAGCATAGGAGGTTAATGTGAAAAAGGTATACATTCCTCCTGAGGCGGAGATTGAAAAATTCAACATAGTCTGCGTTATCACCACGTCTTTAACCGACCCGTCAAACCACGGTGTCGGCGACGAAGGCGATAACGAATTCTAAAAAACAAAAAGGCTGATTGAGAAATCAATCAGCCTTTATTTTATGTTATTCTGCAAGGTATTTCTTTTCAATTCTGCCGCTGAAAAAATCTATAACGTTCATTGCGGCAAGGTTGTTCATTTCAATAAAATTGTTCTTCGTAAACGGGGCGGTGTGCGGCGTTAAAATGATATTGTCAACCCCGCGCAAAACGGAATCGCAACACGGCTCCTTTTCAAAAACGTCAACCGCGGCGCCCTTGATTATACCGCTTTCCACGGCAGTCTTAAGTGCATTTGTATCAACAATTCCCGAACGTGCAACGTTAATTAGCACCGCGCTGCTCTTCATTTTTTTAAGCGTGCTTTCGTCAATAAGCCCCTTTGTTTCCTCCGTAAGCGGGAGCGCAAGAACAACGTAATCGCTCTGCGTTAAAAGCTCGTCAAGCGGGGTAAAGGTATAGCTTAATCCGTTCTTTGGGGTTTTGCAATAATACATTATGCTCATACCGAACGCCTCCGCCTTTTTCGCAAGCGCCTGACCGATTTCGCCGAAACCGATAATGCCGAGCTTCTTTTTGTCCGTTCCTCCGGTCATAACCCTGTTCCACCTGCCCTGCTGCATGTCGGCGTTAAGGGCGTGAACCTGCCTTGCAAAGTAAAGGATATACGCCATAACCTGCTCGGAAACAGCGTTCCCGACCGTGCCCACGGTTCTTGCAAGCGCAATATTAAGGTCGCGGCACGCAGCAAAGTCGATGTAATCATAGCCTACTCCCCTTACCGAAACGAGCTTAAGCCTTTTGCATTTTTCAAGCAGCCGCCTGCTCATAGGCTCAAAGGCGTTGATTACCGCGTCAGCATCGCGTATTTCATTGTAATAATCGGCTTCAAACGATATATTCTTATCCGTTATATCGTAAACCTCAAAACCGTTTTCGCGCAGCAGCTCCGCGGCATTGCAGCCGTCAAAGAAAAAGTTGCGCGCCGAAATAACAACCTTCATAAAACCACCTTACAATCAAAAACGCAAAGCCGAATGTCAGCATTGCGTTTTGTTGTTAATCTATTATTCCCACTCGATTGTTGCCGAGGGCTTCGGGGTGAGGTCAAAGAGAACGCGGTTTACGTTTTCTACCTCATTTGTGATTCTGTTTGTAATGTGCTGGAGGAGGTCAAACGGTACGTTTTCAACCGTTGCGGTAACAGCGTCACGTGTATTGACGGCGCGAATAAAAACGGGCCATGCATAAGTGCGCTTTCCGTCCTTAATACCAACGCCCTTGAAATCGGGAATTGCGGTAAAGTACTGCCAAACCTTGCCTTCAAGTCCGTTCTTTGCAAATTCCTCGCGGAGAATGGCGTCGCTTTCGCGTACGGCTTCAAGTCTGTCGCGGGTGATAGCGCCAAGGCATCTTACACCGAGTCCGGGACCCGGGAACGGCTGGCGGTAAACCATATTATCCGGTAAGCCGAGAGCCTTGCCTACAACCCTGACCTCGTCCTTGAAGAGAAGCTTAACGGGCTCAACGAGCTCAAACTGTAAATCTTCGGGAAGGCCGCCTACGTTGTGGTGAGCCTTAACTCCGTCGTCGCTTTCAAGAATATCGGGGTAAATTGTTCCCTGTGCAAGGAATTCAA
>JAFYGD010000094.1 GCA_017543415.1 Eubacterium sp.
CCGTGTAGGTAGGCGCTGTTGTAACTGCCCATTCACCCCAGCTGTGACCGAGCGCAGCTGTTGCATCGTCAGTGTAGCTGTCGTTGCAGCGTGAACAGGTATAGGTTGTGTAACCGCCTTCGGTACAGGTGGGAGCGGTAACAACTGCCTGATAATCGTGGCCGAGAGCTTCAACTGCTTCACCGCCCCTTGTTTCGCTGTAATCACAGCGTGAACATGAGCGCGTTTCAACAGCCGTTGAGCCCTGCTGTGTACAGGTAGGTGCAACTGCCTGAGTAGTTATGCTCCATTCGCCGAGGTCGTGGCCGAGAGCGGAAACAACAGTATTTTCAGGCGTTATTTCAGTTTTGCCTTCGGAATCGGAGAAAAGCTTTCCGCAGTCAACACACCGATAGTATGCGGTGTTACCCGGCTGAGTACAGGTAGGCTCTGCAGCCGCAACTGCATCAAGGAAATGCGCGTTATAATGGAATAACACTTTTGATTTTTCACAGTAGTTAATTAAAGTTTTTGCAAAGTTTCTTACGGTTTCGCTCTGATTGCCGGAAATAAGATATGCGTAATCAAGAACGCTTAAAGAAATGCTTGCGCCGTCTGAATATTCAAGCGTAATTTTTTCACCGTATTTCTTCGGTTTGATGTTTAAAATATCAATGTATGAATTTGCGCCGTTATAGTGGGTTAAAATCTGTGCGTCTTCGGGAACAGTCGCTTCGGGAGCTTCGCTGAAGCCTGCGGGAACCCTTAAATATATGCGGAGCTTTGACATTGAATCGCATATAAAAGAAACATTGGAAAACTTAATATCTTCGGAGCTTGATTTAACAGGATTGCTTTCGGGAGTGTAGCTGATGCTGTTTTCAATAAAGAGTTCGGAGTAAGTATCGTTAATAGCAACCGTACCTTCGTTTGCCATATATGAAGGAAAGTATTCCTGACAGGCTTTTGCATAAGCAATAATCGCCCTGCATTCGTCCTTAAGACGGCTGTCGCTGCCTATTGCGCCGAGCTCTTCGTCGGTCATTTCAATGCAGTTCGTGCAGTATTCGTAAGCTGAAAAGCTGAAGCTCTCAACGGTGTTTTCACCGTCAAGCAGCGTAACGTTTACCGGTTCCGCAAGCTGGGCGGGCGCCTGGTAAACCGAAAAAGCGTAACGGCTTTCGTTTTCGCTTATATCAACAGTTTTTGTTTTGCTTATTACTGCTTTTTCATCGTTGGCGTTGTAAGTGTACTGAAGCGTGTCAGCGCCCAAAGCCCTGTAATAGGCAATATCAATACTGTAATTTGAAACAATGTTTTCACCAACCGTAAGGTTGATTTCATTGTTCGCCCCTTCTTCCGAATATGCCGTTAGACCGAATCCGAGCGCAGAGCAGATAATGATTGCTGCGCCGAGCACGGCAGGTAATATTTTTCTGTAAATACTCATCTGATTCACTCCGAAATGTTGTTTAAAAGCAGTTGAAGGCTTAACGCCTGCAAAGTGTTCACAAAAATTATACACTTTGTTTACAGTTTTGTCAATATTAATAATTTATATCTTTAAAGTTCTATAAAAAACATTATGTTCATTTGTAAAACTTTGTATAGCATTTTTATAACTGTTGTGCTATAATATTACAAATTAAAACGAAATCTTATGCACAGGAGTGTCATTATGGATAATTATCAGGAAATCGGCGCGCGCCTCCGCGAACTCAGAGAAGTCAGCGATTATACTATTGAGGAGCTTGCTTCGGAGCTTAATATCAGCCCTGAGGTCTATGCCGGATATGAGAAAAACGGCAAGGACGTTCCCATCAGCGTTATTTATGAAATCGCCCAGAAATTCAAGGTCGATTTTACGGAAATAATTACGGGTAACACCGCATGGCTTGATACCTATCACCTTATTCGCCGCGGCGGAGGTAAAAACGTAAACCGAAATCCCGATTATCATTTTGAGGATTTGGCTTACCGCTACGGCAATAAAATTATGCAGCCCCTGCTTGTAACCCTTGAGCCGAGCGACGCTCCCGCCAGGCCGATTACCCATAAGGGCCAGGAATTCAACCTTGTGCTTGAAGGCGTTGTAATTATCACTCTCGGCAGCAAGGAAATAACAATGAACGCGGGGGATTCAATTTACTTTAACCCGCTTATCCCTCACGCACAGCGCTGCGGCGGAGAAGAAAAAGCGCGTTTTCTTACAGTAATTGCGGAATAAAACGGAGAATAAACAATGGACTATTTACTTAAAAAGTATCTTCCTCAGATTGAATTTTCAAGCTATGAGGAATTTCATGATAAATTTAAAATCAACGTTCCCGAGGACTTTAATTTCGGCTTTGACGTTGTAGACGCCTGGGCTCAGGAAGAGCCCGAAAAGCGCGCCCTTCTCTGGGTTAACGAGGAGGACGAGGAGCATACCTTTACCTTTACCGACATAAAGCGTCTTTCAAATCAGACCGCAAATTTCTTTAAAAGCCTCGGTCTTAAAAAGGGCGACGTTGTAATGATGATTATGCGCCGTCGCTGGGAATACTGGGTTTGCGCAACCGCGCTGCACAAGCTCGGCATAATCCTTATTCCCGCAACCCTTCAGCTTACAAAAAAGGATATCGTTTTCCGTGTAAACGCTGCGGAGGTTAAGACAATCATCTGCGTTGACGACGATTTTGTTATCAGCCAGGTTGAAGAGGCTTTTCCCGAAACGGAAACATTAAAGGATAAAATCCTTGTCGGCAAAAAGCGCGAGGGCTGGCTTGATTTTCATGAGGAAATTGATAAGTTTTCAGACGAGCTTGCCCGCCCGACAGGTGAGGAAGCAACCCGCTGGGACGACGTAATGCTTGTATATTTTACAAGCGGCACAACGGGTATGCCCAAGCTCGTTCAGCATAATTTTGCCTATCCTCTCGGCCATATCGTAACCGCAAAATACTGGCAGCACGTTGAGGAAAACAAGCTTCATATGAGCGTTTCGGATTCCGGCTGGGCAAAGTTCGGCTGGGGTAAGATTTACGGCCAGTGGCTCTGCGGCGCAACGATTTTCTGCTATGATATGATTGGCAAATTCAACCCCAAAAACCTTCTTTCAAAGGTAGAAAAGTACGGCGTTACAACCTTCTGCGTTCCGCCTACGATGTACCGCTTTATGCTTCAGGAGGATTTGTCGCAGTTTGACCTTTCCTGCCTGCACCACTGTGCAACGGCGGGTGAACCGCTCAATCCCGAGGTTGTTAAAAAGTGGAAGGAGCTTGTAGGCCACCAGATTTACGAGGGCTTCGGTCAGACCGAGGGACCCGTTCTTATTGCCAACTTCGGCGACGAATGGTTTGAGCCTATTCAGGGCGCAACGGGAAAGCCGAACCCGCTGTTTGATATTCAGCTGCTTGATTCCGATAACAATCTTTGCGAGGACGGTGAAGAGGGCTCGCTTACCATTATGGACGTTAAGCATAATCCTCCCGTAGGCCTTTTTACCGGCTATTATAAAAATCCCGAAATGACCGAGGAAAAGCTCGGCGGTATCGGCTATAATACGGGCGACGTTCTCTGGCGTGACAGCGACGGTTATTACCGTTTTGGAGGCAGAAACGACGATGTTATCAAGTGCTCGGGCTACCGTATAGGTCCGTTTGAGGTTGAATCCGCGCTCGTTGCCCATGACGCTGTTGTTGAATGTGCAATCACCGGCGCTCCGGACCCGATAAGGGGACAGGTTGTAAAGGCAACAATAGTTCTTGCAAAGGGCTATACTCCTTCGGACGAGCTTACCAAGGAACTCCAGGTTCACGTTAAGCATATGACCGCGCCTTATAAATATCCGCGTATTATTGAATATGTTGACGAGCTTCCCAAAACCGTCGGCGGTAAAATCAAGCGTGCGGAAATCAGGCATAACGACGAAAATTCTTATAACAATCAATAAAAGAAGCCCCGGTAAAACCGGGGTTTTATATATGCGTTTTATGCCGTAACCCTTGAAACCTCAAAGGTTATATGATAGTATAAAACATAACAGCTTATCAATGATAAGAATAAAGGAGAAAACGCAAATGGAATTAATAAACAGCTTTTCGGTAGACCATACGCGTATCGTACCCGGTATTTATACAAGCAGGGTAGATACTCTTGGTGAATATAAAGTTACTACTTACGATATAAGATTAAAAAGGCCTAATAAGGAGCCCGCCGTTGACGTTGCCGCAATGCATTCGCTTGAACATATAATAGCAACGTATCTCCGCAACAGCGAAGAATGGAAAAACGAGGTTATTTACTGGGGCCCCATGGGCTGCCTTACAGGCTTTTATCTTATACTCAAAGGCAGCCGCACACCGCAGGAATTATACGAGCTTATGCTCAACGCCTTCAGGTCTGTAAACGGCGTTACGGAGGTTCCGGGTACAGCTCCTGAAAACTGCGGCAACTACCTTATGCATAATCTTGAAATGGCAAAATGGTACGCTAACGAGTTTGCCGGTTATCTTGAAGCAAACGCAGGTAACGGCGCAATCTTTGAATATCCCGAAACCGAGCGGCTTGTGACGGACGACGGTCAGCATTTTTACGATTCATAAAAAACAGGGTATCCAAGCGGATACCCTGTTTTAATGTTTATCTTGTCAGGCTGTAATTATCCGCAAATTCTTTTTCCCATCTGTCCTCAATTCCTTTACGCCATTCAAGCGCTGCATACTTCAGCTTTTCGCAAAGCTCGGGCTCATCGTTTGCAATATTGACCTTTTCGCCCGAATCTTTATTCAGGTCCGACAGCCAGACAGGAGTGCGTACTCCGTCGTTTTCCGTCAGCCTGCCGTTGAGTACCAGCTTATAATTCTTATATCTGACTGCGGTCTGCTCCTCCATTTCCCAGAACAGGTATTCGTGAGCGCAGTCGTCATTGCCTTTTAAAAGGGGAAGAAAGCTCTTTCCGTCAATGCTGTAATCCTTCGGGTCGCCTCCGCATGCCTCTAAAACGGTCGGGAAAATATCCGTTGCAATATGCGGCGTATCTACGGTTTTGTGCGGTATGTTCTTACCCCATGAAAGCAGGGCGGGAACGCGTATTCCGCCTTCAAAAAGGCTGAATTTATGCCCTGAAAACTTGCCCGTTGTACCGCCGTAATACGGGTCCTCGGTACCGTCAAGCCAGTTGCGGCTTTCCCTTGAAGGGCCGTTGTCGCTTTGAAAATAAACTATTGTGTTGTCAAACAGACCAAGCCTTTTCAGCGTGTCTGTTATTTCTCCGACTCCGTCATCAACTGCGCTGAGCATTGCCGCCATAATCTGCCTGTCCCACGGTAAGTCGGGGAAGCGCTTTATGTATTTTTCCGGCGCGTGCATAGGATAATGCGGCGCGTTGTATGAAACAAAAAGGAAGAAGGGCTCGTCCTTGTGCCTGTTGATAAAGTCAACGCTTTTTCTTGTAATGCGTTCGGTCAGATATTCGCCGTTAGCGTAAACCTCGTCGTTGTTTTCCCATAAATCATGGGTTGGGTTTGAGCCTCCGTCAGCCATACCGTAGTAGAAAATATGTGAATAGTAGTCAAGACATCCCGCAAGAAAACCGCTGAACTCATCAAATCCGTTTGAATTAGGGCGGCATTCCTCTTTAAGTCCCAAATGCCATTTGCCGCATATTCCGGTTGCGTAGCCCTCTTTTTTCAGCGCTGTTGCCAGCGTAGGAACCTCGGGGGTCAGCCCGCTTGCCTTGCGGTGGCCTGCAAGGATTGCCCTTACTCCCGCATTACCGGGGTATCTTCCCGTAAGAAGCGCCGCTCTTGACGGAGAGCATACGGGCGATGCGGAATACATTGAGCTGAATTTTATTCCGTTTTCTGCAAGTGAGTCAAGGTTCGGCGTTTTAAGCTCTTCTGAGCCCATACAGCCTAAATCGGCATAGCCCTGGTCATCGGTCAGAATAATAACAACATTCGGCTTTTTCATTTTACTACCTCATATTACGGAATTGATTTATTTTCCTAATTATATTATACTTATGTTAAGAACCAAGTCAATAAGAAGTGAGTTATGAACAGTCTTACATTACTTATAAAGCCTGCCGCGGGGCTTTGCAATATGAACTGCAGGTATTGCTTTTACAAAGCGGCAAGCGGTGAAAGAGAAAACAGAATAATGACTGAAGAAACGGTTGACGTGCTGATACAAAAAATCAAGGAATATCAGCCGTCGGCTCTTTCCGTGATATTTCAGGGCGGCGAGCCTACTCTTGCGGGACTTGGCTTTTTTGAGTATTTTGTTCAGTCAGTTAAGAATGAAATAAATTCTCCCGTCAGCTTTTCATTACAGACTAACGGACTGCTGATAGACGACGAATATGCAAAGTTTTTTAAAACGCATAATTTTTTAATCGGCGTTTCGCTTGACGGAAACAGAAAGACAAACGACCGCTACCGCCTTTCACAAAGCGGTGAGAGCGTTCTGCCGCAGGTGCTTACCGCAATTAATATACTTAAAAAGCATAAGGTCGGCTTCAATATTCTTTCCGTTATTGATAACGAAAACGCAAAGGATATTGAAAGTACATATAAGTATTTCAAAAAGCACGGCTTCGGTTATCTTCAGTTTATTCCCTATGTTGACGATGCAAGCGGAATTTCGCTGTCGGCTGAAAGCTATGAAGCTTTTTTGAAAAAATCCTTTGATTTATGGTATAAGGATTTTATAAACGGTAACTATGTTTCCGTCCGTCATATTGATAATTATATCGGTATCTTAATGGGTAACCCGCCCGAAAGCTGCGCAATGTGCGGCGTATGCGGTAATTACTTTGTGGTTGAGGCGGACGGCTCGCTTTATCCCTGTGATTTTTACTGCAAAAAGGAATACTGCACGGGCAGCGTTTTTGACAAAAAGCCGTTTGAAATGACTGAAAAGCAAAAAGAGTTTATTGAGCAGTCAATGCTTATTCATAAGTACTGCAAGGACTGTAAGTATTACGCCTTGTGCCGCGGCGGCTGCCGCCGTGACAGAACGGACGGTTATTTAAAAAACAAATACTGCTCGGCTTACAAAGGCTTTTTTGACTACGCGGCAGAGCGAATGGAACAGCTTGCCGCAAAGCTGAACAAATAATATTAAACGGAGTAAAGTAATGAAAACAACAGAAAAAAGAACTACTCAAAAAGCAACGGTATTAACAAGCCTTGCGCTTTTCTGCGCCGTGTTTGCGGCGCTGCTCTTTGTTGCAACCTTTTATGATTTGCAAATCAGCCGCCTGCTGACGAAGGGTATACTCGCCCCGGGAGAATACGATACAAATAATACCTTCGGCGCGTTTTTTGAAATAATCGGCGACAGTCCCGTTGAAATAATGCTTGCTTTTTCAATAGATATAATTTTTGTTTACGCCTTTCGTTTGTGCAGTAAAGCAAAAAGAGCTGTCCTTATGGCAATATCGGGCGCCTTTTCGGTTGCTCCGGGTTATGTTTTTTGCCTGATTGTGTTCAACCGCTTAAAGCCGCATATCCTTTACGGAAGCAACGCGCAGCTCACCTCCGGCGCCTTCCTTCACCTGACCTATCTGTTTTTCGGCGTGCTGTTTGCGGTGCTCGGAATCCTTGCCGTAAACAACTTTTCCGATGATTCCTTAAGGGTGCTTGTAAGGTTTGCCGTTGCAACCATTGTTTTTGCAGCCGTTTCAACTATCGCAATAAACCTCGGCTTCAAGGACGCTTTCGGCAGGCTCCGTTACCGCGCCATGAACGTTAACCCCAACGACCCCGTTACCGGTTTTCCCGCTTATTCAAGGTGGTACGAGTTAAAGGGACACAGCGTCAGCGATGAAATTATGATGTCTGTTTTCGGTCATACGGACGCAAACAAATCCTTCCCGAGCGGACATACGGGCGCGGCGGGAACCTCATATGCGCTGATTATGCTCAACTCAACCCTTAAGCCAAAAAAGAAGAGTGTTCGCGTGCTTTTCTGGGTAATACCCGTTGTGTTTACGGGTCTTGTTGCCGTAAGCAGAATTATTGTAGGCGCGCATTTTATGAGCGACGTTCTTATGGGCGGAACCTTCTCCTTCGTATTAATGATGCTTTCAAGAGAGATTTTCATTTTTAAAGGTGAAAATATTAAAAGCATTTTTAAAAAATAATTATAAAAAATACCCGTAAAGCGCTTGCTTTACGGGTGTTTTTATTCGTTTTTAAAAACATCCCTGACTGCTTCAAGATAGCCGTAGCCGTATATGAAGGTGTTAACCCCGTGGCGCAACGCTTCTTTTATCTGGAATTCCATAACCTTCGGGTCCGCCTCGTCAACCGTTCCCCATAGCGGCTTGCGCGGAAGAATTTGCCCTTCAACGCGCGGCTCTGCGCTGATAACTGATTGCCATTCGCCAATCCCTTTTTCCCAGAACTGACGGGCGCGCGGCTCTTTGCCCGTATAAGACGGCCA